>JAPLBP010000019.1 GCA_026392695.1 Actinomycetota bacterium
AAGATCTGAAATGGCCGCGGCAACCCAAGAATGGGCCAGCGATGTCGTAGCTGGAATTTTCCCAAGTCAGGAGCAGACATTTCATTGACAACCTTTGGTAGCGAGTAATGGCTAGATTCACCATCGATCTATCCCTCTTAAAGAAAAATAGGGATTTTCGAAATCTTTGGCTCTCCAGTTTCATTTCTTTCCTGGGATCAATGATCACTTACGTGGCAATTCCGTTCCAAATAAAGCAACTGACCCACTCCTACCTAGCAGTAGGACTGGTTGGCGCCGTTGAGTTGGTCCCGTTGATTGTTTTTGGTCTTTACGGCGGGGTTTTGGCGGACTCGATGGATAGAAAGAAACTTATTTGGGCTACTGAGGCGTCAGCTTTGGTCCTAACCTCAATCTTGGTAATCAATTCGATGCAGAGCCATCCGCATTTGACCCTCATCTACATTGTCACGGGTCTGTTTGCCGCGGTGGACGGGTTGCAACGACCAAGTGCCAACGCAATTTTACCGAGGTTGGTTGGGCACGCAGATCTTCCAGCTGCCAGTGCGATCATGGGATTGCGTTCGCAGTTCGGTGCCGTCGTAGGTCCGGCGATCGGCGGCATAATCATCGCGAGTTTCACTGTCACGGTCGGTTACACCGCTGATGCACTCACTTTTATTCTTTCCCTCATTTTTCTCTTCAAAGTCAAGGCGGTTCCTCCCAGCGATAGCGCCGAAAAGCCATCTCTGGATGGCTTAAAAGAGGGATTGCGATATGCAGTGAGTCGGCAAGATTTGTTGGGCACTTACCTCATTGATCTTGCAGCAATGTTTTTTGCAATCCCGGTGGCGCTGATTCCTTTCTGGGCGGACTATCTCGGCGCTCCATGGGCTCTCGGTCTGCTCTACGCCGCAGGAACCGTTGGCTCTTTACTTGTCGTGCTGACTAGTGGGTGGGTTCCCAAATATAAATTCCATGGGCGAGCAATCATCCTGGCGGCGATTGGATGGGGAATTGCCATTACATGCGCTGGTCTCGTTCGATCGCTTCCACTAGTCCTTTTATTTCTGGCGCTAGCGGGCGCATCGGATGAAGTCAGTGCCCTTTTTCGATCGACTATCTGGAACCAGACGATTCCAGACGAATTACGAGGTCGATTGGCCGGAATTGAACTGCTTTCTTACTCGGTTGGCCCCATTGCGGGTCAATTGAGAGCTGCTTCGATCGCCTCGGTTTCATCGTTGTCATTTTCAGTCACTACAGGGGGAATTACCTGTGTCATTGCGGTTGTTTTGCTCGCCATTTTCTTACCAAAGTTGCGTCGCTACGACGTCGAGACCAACGAATTCGCCATTCAAGAAAGAATAAATAGGAAATCCGAATAAGAAATTTGGAAATGTCGAAGTGCAGTCTCGCGAAATATTTTCGAGAAAGCACAAAAATGATAAAAAGTAATTCGCGACACGCACTCAAATAATTATCAAAATATGCTGGCATTGTCTGCTAATTACTGACACGCTTATCCATGAACAGGTCCGGTGACGGATCGGACCATTCCGATTGGAGAAGTACGTGGCTGCAGCTAAGAAATCTGCTCCAAAGCGCAAGAAGGCCGCTGTCAAAAAGGCAGTTGCCCCAAAGCGTAAGAAGGCCGCTGCTAAGAAAGCAGTAGCAGCACCAAAGAAGAAGGCCGCTGCCAAGAAGGCAGCACCAAAGAAGAAGGCCGCTGCGAAGAAGGTTGTTGCCAAGAAGGCAGCACCAAAGCGCAAGAAGGCTGCTGCCAAGAAGGCAGTTGCTGCTCCTGCAGCAGCACCAAAGAAGCGCCGTCGCAAGAAGGCCGCTGCAAAGTAACAACATTAAAAAAGACCCGCTACGAAAGTGGCGGGTCTTTTTTATTTCCTTAAACGTATATCAATTATTCGAGGTCAGAATCCTGTTGACGTAGAGAATCTTCAACTTTTTCAAAAATTTGAGCCAGAGCCACCTGATCGGCTTTAGTCAGGTGATCAATGAATCTAGTTCGCACACTATCCACATGATCCGGGGCGGCCGCAACGATTGCCTTCCAACCTTTAGGCGTCATCACCGCAAAAAAACCTCGCTTATCAATGGGGCATGCCTCGCGTTTTACCCAGCCAGCTTTTTCCATCACCTTCATTCGATGAGAAAGGCGTGATCGGGAAAGCATCGCAACATCTGCCAAATCGCTCATGCGCATCCGACGATCCGGGGCATCACTGAGTTGGGCCAAAATTTCATAGTCAGGCATAGATAAATCGTGGCCGGCAAGATCTGCATCAAGGGCCTCAAGGAGTCGACGACTTGCAACGATATATCTACGCCAAGCCTTCATCTCCGATGGATTGAGCCACTTTGGAGCCAGTGGGGTAGCGTTTTGCCTTGTCATAGAGCAATCATACAAGGAAAGTTGAAATTTCAACTACAATTCCGAAGTGTTTTTCAAGGTGGGAAAGAGGACTAAATGAAGAGCGGTATTGACTCATCGAATATCGATTCGAACGTGCGAGTTCAAGACGACTTGTTCCGCCACGTGAATGGCAAGTGGCTCTCCACTTTCGAGATTCCCGCCGATCGGGCATCTGATGGAATCGGCTATGCCCTCTACGAGAAAGCCCAGAAGCAAGTTCGAGAAATCATCGAAGGCTCTGATGCGAGCGAAGAGGGCACAAAGATCGCA
>JAPLBP010000022.1 GCA_026392695.1 Actinomycetota bacterium
CAAAGACAATATTGAAGCAATTGGGTTACCGGGTTCAGCAGGTTCACTCGCATTTGCCAATTACTCGGTGAAGAAAGATTCATCGATTGTGTCTCGATTGAGATCTGCGGGGGCCGAAATTATCGGTGCGACAAATCTTTCTGAGTGGGCAAATATTCGCTCGACGAAATCTACGAGCGGCTGGTCTGGCTTAGGTGGCCTTACCGCCAATCCATGGCTGCATGAGCGAAGCGCCGGAGGATCCTCATCTGGATCGGGCGCTGCTATTGCCGCTGGCCTTGTCTCTCTAGCCGTTGGCACAGAGACTGACGGATCCATTGTTTGTCCCGCATCTCTCAACGGATGTGTAGGGATCAAACCCACGGTTGGTAGCGTCCCTCGTGATGGAGTAATACCCATCAGCGCGAGCCAAGATTCTCCAGGTTCTATGGCACGCACTGTTAAGGATGCTGCTCTGTTTTTGGAAATCATGATGGGCAGAGATGATCTCCTTAGTGCTTTACAAACCAAGAGAGATTTAAGAATTGGAATCGTGAAGTCCTGGATAACTGGTGATTCTGGAACAGATTTACTTTTTGAAAACGCCGCCGACTTACTCTCCAAGTCAGGGATTTCTCTTGTTGATATAGATCTTTTGCCACCGGATGACGCAACGGGCAATGATGAATACGAAGTAATGTTGCATGAATTGGTGGATGACTTGGGTGACTATTTAAAATCTCGCGGTGGTGAGAATCTCGCCTCTCTGCAAGATGTAATCAATTTCAATCTGAAGAATTCCGATAAAGAGCTTTCTTTTTTTGGACAGGAACTCTTTGAGAGAGCAATTCTCCTCGGAGGTCGTACAAACGAATATGCCGCTAAGCGGACAAGGAATTTGGCGTGGGCAACAGAAACGTTGGATGAAGGCTTTGAGGATGTTGATGTACTCATTGGCGCAACATATTCACCTGCGTGGGTAAGTGCTCTTGGAAAGGGGGACGACTATGCGCACTCAAGTTGGATCACGATGGCTCCGGCGATTGTGGGGAGCCCGATTGGTTGTATTCCCATGGGTATAACAGAAGGCCTGCCAGTTGGTTTGGGTATCGTGACCCGGAAAAATGATGAGGCAACATTGGTACAGGCAATGGGAATGATCGAGCAGGTTCTTGGGCTTGGAGTACTTGAGCCAACATTTCGTAAATAAGAAATAGAGCCCAAACCTTTGCAGGCTTGGGCTCCATTTTTTATTTTACTTTTTAGTGGACCACTACAGGCTCGTCAGTTTCAACTAGTGATTCCTTGCCTAGTCGAATTGTCAACGCCACAACTATTGTTCCGATGATCAGGAACGCCGCACCCACTTTAAAGGATTCGGTATAGCCGTGGGTAAGAGCCGCATATTGTTCGACTTTGGTTTTTCCGCCGTGTAGAACGATATAACTTGCAGTGGCAGTGGCTGCGATCGTATTGAGAAGCGCGGTACCAAGTGAGCCGCCAATCTGCTGGCTCGTGTTCAACATTGCGCTTCCGACGCCAGAATCATGGCTTCCAATTCCGTGCAACGAGGTTGATGCGATCGGTATGAAGACCAGCGCCATTCCTGTACTCATAATTACGAGAGTAGGAAAGACGTGGGTGAGATATGAAGATTCAGGCGTAATTCGAGAAAGCAAGAGAAGCCCGATTGTCGCTTGTATCAATCCCCAGATCATGAGAGGGCGTGGGCCCATAGTGGGAAGCAATTTCGCTGCAACTCCAGCGAAGAGAATTACTCCAATGGAGAATGGTAGGAATGCAAAGCCAGTTCTCAAAGGCGAATAACCGAGGATTACTTGAAGATATAAGCCAAGGAAAAGGAACATGGAGAAGAGACCAGCTCCAACGAACAGGGAACTTAAGTAAGAACCCGCTCGATTCCGTTCGGCGATAATTCGGAATGGCAATAGTGGGTTGCCCACCTTTTGTTCAATGATCATAAATGCTGTCAAGAAAATTGCTGCGAGACCGAAGAACAAGAGGGTGTGACCATCTGTCCATCCATCTTTTGCGGCCAACGTGAAAGCATAAACAAGTGAGAAGAGTCCCGCGGTTGCAGTGAGTACGCCTGGGATGTCGTAACTCCGGTCGCCTGCCGCCTTTGATTCGTGCACATAAGGAACTGCAAGAACAGCGGCAATGATCGCGATGGGAACGTTTACGCCTAAGCACCAACGCCAGTTTGCATATTGAGTAAGTACGCCACCAAGAATTAATCCAATTGCCGCGCCTCCGCCCGAAATGGCGCCGTAAACACCGAACGCTTTAGCGCGCTCTTTTGGAACGGTAAAGGTCACGTTAATAAGTGAAAGCGCTGCCGGGGTAAGTAGGGCACCGAAGGCACCTTGAAGTCCACGCGAGGCAAATAGAAGACCTTGAGTAGAGGCGATTCCACCAAGTGCAGAAGCACCGGCAAATCCGAGCAAGCCAATGATGAAAATCTTTTTACGCCCGACATAGTCTGCAATGCGACCACCTAGGAGGAGCAAAGATCCAAACGATAAAGTGTAAGCAGTAACGATCCACTGCTGATTTTGACTGCTGATGTGAAGTGAAATTTTGGCGCTTGGAATCGCGATGTTTACGATCGATGAGTCAAGAATGACCATCAGTTGTGCGATCGCAATTACGAATAGGGCGCGCCAACGAGTCGGATCTAGCCCATCTTCAATTTTTGCTTTAGACATGAATCTCTCCTTGAGGTTCTTAGTGCTGAGTGTGGGTGGACTTATTTTTTATTATGAAGAATGGGGAGCAGGACGTTATCGACTAAATGTTCGATGAACTTTTGATCAACATTTTGCCGTGACATAAAGAGCCTGAAAGTTATTACCGCTGGAGTAATTTCGAGAATGGTTTCTATGTCGGCTCCAGGAAGGATCTCTCCTCGCTCGATTGCTCGATCAAAGATCGCCGAATGGACAGAACTTGCGCCCTCTGACATTGACGACAACAGCAGGTCGGCCAAATCGCTATCGGTGCGAGTGGCCGCCATCAGACCTGCGAAAAGCTGACCATCTGCACTTTGCATAGTGCGGACTTTTTCGCGGATGACCTCGACAAGATCTCCCCGAAGGGAACCGGTATCGAAGGTTGGCATTTTGCAGAACGCATAATGGTGAACTGCGTCAGCGATGAGTTCAGCTTTATTTTTCCATCGGCGATAAATAGTGGTTTTACTTACGTGGGCGCGGTTTGCTACGCCCTCGATGGAAAGCCTCTCGTAACCGACTTCTCGGAGAAGTTCGATCGCCGCTTTTTCTATCGCGATATTGCAGGAAGCGCTTCGGGGACGGCCAATGAGAGTTGAGATACTCATGGAACTACCTCCCTCAATTAACGAAACGATACCGTACCGTATCGTAAGAGCCAGCGCTCACGCAAATCAAAATTACGCTTACGATTGCCCCATGAGCGCAACTCCGAATAATGGGATGAAACCCCGATCTGGCCTTGTCACCGACGGAATGGAGCGTGCGCCGGCCCGAGGCATGCTGCGAGCGGTGGGAATGGGCGACGCGGATTGGATCAAGCCGCAAATTGGGATTGTCTCCTCGTGGAACGAAATCACACCCTGCAACCTTTCGCTTGATCGCTTGGCAAAGGCCTCTCGCCAAGGGGTCATTGATGCCGGTGGATTTCCAATGCAGTTTGGCACGATCTCGGTTTCAGACGGAATTTCGATGGGTCATGAAGGGATGCACTTTTCTTTGGTTTCTCGAGAAGTCATCGCTGACTCTGTAGAAACGGTGATGCAGGCTGAACGTTTAGACGGAATGGTGACATTTGCGGGATGCGATAAATCCCTTCCCGGAATGATGATGGCCGCGGCACGCATTGATGTCGCCAGTGTTTTTGTTTATGCGGGCTCTACTTTGCCCGGTCAAGTGGATGGCAAAGATGTCACGATTATTGACGCTTTCGAAGCGGTCGGTGCTTGCGCTCGCGGATTAATCTCACAAGAGCAGTTGGATAAAATTGAACGAGCAATCTGTCCAGGTGAAGGCGCATGTGGTGGCATGTACACCGCAAACACGATGGCAACTGTCGGTGAAGCGATTGGGCTTTCACTTCCTGGTTCTGCCGCACCACCCGCTGTTGATCGACGACGAGATGCATATTCTGTAAAAGCTGGCGCCGCAGTTGTCGAATTGATCCGGCAAGGAATTACTACAAGTCAGATATTGACAAAGCCTGCCTTCGAAAATGCAATAACCGCGGTCATGGCCCTTGGTGGGTCTACGAATGCTGTACTTCATCTTTTAGCAATTGCACATGAAGCTCGAGTTGATCTAACACTTGATGACTTCCATCGCATCGGTTCAAAAGTTCCACTGCTTGGAGATCTCAAGCCATTCGGGCGTTTTGTAATGAGTGACATGGACAAAGTCGGAGGTGTGCCCGTTGTACTTAAGGCCCTTCTTGACGCTGGCTTATTGCATGGTGACGTTTTAACGGTGACCGGTAAGACGATGGCGGAGAATTTGAAAGACATTGCTCCACCTGATCCCGATGGAGAAATCTTGCGTGCAACCAACCAGCCACTTTCACTTGGTGGCGGCATAACAATTCTTGGAGGATCCCTTGCTCCAGAGGGGGCAGTCACAAAAACAGCTGGCGTCGGCGTAGATCTATTTGAAGGACCGGCACGCGTTTTTGAGAGAGAGCAACAAGCAATGGATGCTCTTGAAAATGGAACCATTCAAGCCGGTGATGTTGTGGTTATTCGCTACGAGGGCCCAAGGGGTGGACCCGGTATGCGAGAAATGTTGATGATCACCGGAGCCATTAAGGGTGCGGGGCTTGGAAAATCTGTACTTTTGCTAACCGATGGTCGATTCTCGGGTGGGACAACGGGACTGTGCGTCGGGCACGTTGCACCTGAGGCATCCCTAGGTGGGCCGATCGCATTCGTCAGAGATGGCGACAGAATTCGAATCAACACCGTTGACCGCACTTTAGATTTACTGGTTGATGAGGATGAATTGGCGAAACGTCGGATCGATTTCGCACCTATTCCTCATAAGTACACGCGAGGTGTGCTCGCGAAATATGCCAAGTTGGTGGGCTCGGCAAGCAAAGGGGCGGTCTGCGATTAACCCATCCCAAATTATGAGATCTTCATCTCATGGGTTGACGCATTGCATGAAGCGTTGGAGAATAACGCCATGATTTCTTCAGTGGTGATTGAAAAGCGCGCGATCTAGCAACATCCAGATCACGCGCTACCCTCAGTTAACACTGGGGGTTTTTGCATTATTGGGGAGAATTTCTACTTGAAATTCATACGGGAGAACGGAAGGAGTGGGAAATGAGCCGAGATCTTGGGCCAACAATGACAGGGGCTGCCAGCCTTGTGAAGTCTCTTGAAGCAGCTGGCGTCGATGTCATGTTTGGACTTCCAGGCGGCGCAATCCTTCCCGCATACGATCCCATTTACGATTCCTCGATTCGCCACATCCTTGTTCGCCATGAACAAGGGGCTGGTCATGCGGCTACAGGGTATGCGCAGGCAACTGGGCGAACTGGCGTTTGCATTGCAACATCGGGACCAGGAGCCACAAACCTTGTTACACCGCTTGCAGATGCACAAATGGATTCAGTTCCGTTGGTAGCTATCACTGGCCAGGTCCCTTCAGCTGCAATTGGAACGGATGCTTTTCAAGAAGCTGATATTCGCGGCGTAACGATGCCAATTACTAAACACAATTATTTGATTACTGATCCTGCCGACATTCCTCGCGCGATTGCAGAAGCTTTTCATATTGCTAGTACTGGTCGGCCAGGTCCTGTGCTGGTGGACATCGCAAAAGATGCCTTACAAGCCATGACCAATTTTAAGTATCCAACAAAAATTTCGCTAGCGGGCTACAAGCCAAAGGTCGAACCAGATAGCGAAGCTATTCGCGATGCAGCCGCATTAATCGCGCAATCATCTAAGCCGGTGCTCTATGTCGGTGGTGGCATCATCAAAGCAGAAGCACACAAAGAGTTAATGCGCTTGGCAGAACTTACCGGCGCCCCGGTTGTTACAACCCTTATGGCGCGAGGTGCTTTTCCAGACAGTCATGATTTGCACCTAGGTATGCCGGGAATGCACGGAACGGTTGCTGCGGTTACTGCGCTTCAAAAGAGTGACTTACTCATCACCCTCGGCGCTCGCTTCGACGATCGCGTAACAGGGAAACTTTCCACCTTCGCAGTAAATGCGAAAGTAATCCACGCAGATATTGATCCTGCCGAAATTGGTAAGAACCGTTTTGCTGACGTTGCTGTTATTGGAGATCTTAAGAACATCATTGCTGCACTGATTCCTGCTGTTCAAGCAGAATTTAAGAAATCTCAACCTGACCTCACCCCTTGGTGGAGACAGATGGCTTCTCTTCGTTCCACATATCCTCTTGGTTATGCAGTTCCTGAAAACGGGGAAATTGCGCCCCAATACGTTATAGAGCGAATTAGCGAAATTTCTGGACCCGATTCCATTTATGTTGCAGGAGTTGGACAGCATCAAATGTGGGCGTCCCAATTTGTTAAATTTGAAAAGCCTCGTACGTGGCTCAACTCTGGCGGCCTTGGAACGATGGGCTATGCAGTTCCAGCAGCAATGGGAGCAAAAG
>JAPLBP010000049.1 GCA_026392695.1 Actinomycetota bacterium
AAGGTGACATCTTCGCCAGTCACCCCATTGCCTCGGGTGAGCGCACGCGTCAGCACCCCTTTTTCATACAACAGATGGATGGCCAATCCATCGACTTTGAGCTCACAGAGCCATTCGGAAACGTCACAATTCTTTCTAGTTCTTTCAAACCAATCGCTCAATTCGTCCGTGTCGAAAACATTATCCAGGCTCATCATCTTTTCTATGTGATCGCGTTGCTCGAACTGGGTCGCAAAGCCGCCACCAACAGTTTGAGTCGGCGAATCGCTCTGCCTCAACTCGGGGTATTTGGATTCGAGTTTCACCAACTCTTGTAAGAGGGAATCAAACTCAGCATCCGTAATTATTGGATCATCGGTGACGTAATAGCGAAATTGATGATCTCGAATTTGGTTGGTGAGTTCGACGATTCTATGTCGGGCTTGGGAAGTCATGAGCGAGTTTCGAAAATAGTCGCCGACCCCACCACGCGATCTGATTCATAAATAGCCATCGCTTGACCGGTTGCCAAACCTAAAACTGGCTCATCCACTTTGGCAATCAAATGCTTACCGTCATAGAAATAGGTACAGGCAAGTGGTTGTCCGTGAGCTCTTATTTGAACGAATCCACGCCTCGGTTCTTGGTCCACGGCGGGTCCACACCAAATCGGGTTTTCGCCAATCATTGTGCTCACAGCCAAATCTTCTCGCGCACCTACGACAACGGTATTTGTTACAGGTTCTATTTTGAGTACAAAACGAGGGGAACCATCGGCGGTAGGCACCGTGAGACCGAGTCCTTTTCGCTGACCAATTGTGTATGTGTACGCGCCCTTATGTTCGCCTAGCTTTAATCCACTTTGATCAACGATCGGTCCAACATCGCTGCCAAGACGATCCCGAAGCCATCCAGCGTTATCTCCCGAAGGGACAAAGCAAATGTCATGGCTATCTGGCTTTTGTGCGACAGCCAAGCCTCTTGCTTCGGCCTCTTTCCGAATATCAACTTTTTCAGTGTCTCCTAATGGGAAAAAGGCTCCTGCAATTTGCTCAACTGTAAGTACCGATAAGACATAGGACTGATCCTTAAGTGGATCTATCGCACGATGCAGAGTTTTGCCAGAAGGACTTTCTTGTGTCTTTGCATAGTGCCCAGTAACTACTCCATCAAATCCCATTGCTCGCGCACGATCTAAAACCGCTGCAAATTTAATTTTTTCGTTACAGCGAAGGCAAGGATTCGGCGTACGTCCTGCTGCGTACTCAGAGAGAAAATTCTCCACAACGCCGTCGTGAAACTCCTCGGCCATGTCCCAGATATAGAAAGGAATACCAATTACATCCGCAGCACGGCGGGCATCGTGAGAATCTTCGATGGTGCAACAACCCCGTAAAGTGCAAGATGAACGCCGATTACTTCATGTCCAGCCTCTACCGCGCGTGCGGCAGCGACAGCAGAATCAACCCCACCACTCATGGCTGCGATTAGTTTCATCGAAGGTTTGCCAATCTCGCACTCTCGATGACTTTGGGCAAAATTTCCAACGTACTTTCGATTTCATCTCTCGTTGTTGTGGCCCCAAGGGAGAAGCGCAGAGTGGAGCGCGCACTTCGATCATCGTGACCCATTGCCAATAAAACATGACTGGGACGTTGTACTCCCGCACTGCATGCAGACCCTGTTGAGCAAGAAATTCCCTGCGCGTCGAGAAGCAGAAGCAACGTGTCGCTCTCTGTGCCTGGGAAGGTAACGCTCACAATTCCCGGAATACGATCCGCACCCGCACCGTTTACATATGCATCAGGCACCTTCTCAACTATCTCAGTGGCAAAGTGGTCTCTTAATCGACCCACTCTTTCATTGCGAAGGTCAAAATCATTCATCGACTCGTTCGCAGCAATAGCAAAGGCAACAATTGACGGTGCGTTGAAAGTTCCGCTTCGAATATCTCTCTCCTGTCCTCCGCCGTGCAGTAATGCGGGAATATCGAATCCCGCTTGCAAGACCAAGACTCCAATACCCAAAGGGCCGCCAATCTTGTGAGCGCTCAGGGTCATTGCAGTGAGACCTAAGTCAGAAAATGAAAGAGGTGACTTGGTAAAACATTGCACAGCATCGCTACGTACAGGGATGCCATAGTGTTTAGCCAGTTCCACTATTGCACGTATGGGTTGCAAAACTCCCGTTTCGTTATTTGCGGCCATCACCGAAATTACTGCAACTTCATCACCGCGACTGGAAAGTAGATCTACCAGTTCTTCGGTTCTTATAACGCCGTTTGCATCCACTCCCAAGATCACAAGCTCGGCACCGTCATGCTCGGCAAGCCAAAGCGCAGGATCCAGAATGGCATGATGTTCTATCGCTGAGATCACAACAAGATTTCGACCGCTTGCTCTGCCTTTCCAAAAAAGCACTTTGAGCGCGGTGTTATTTGCTTCAGTGAAAAAAAAAAAAAAAATTATTTCTCGCGAATGCGATCCGATTGCTGTCGCAATATGATCTCGTGAACCTTCAAGATCTTTGCGAGTTGAACGCCCGTCTGAATGAAGACTTGAAGGATTGCCCACTTTCACCAACTGAGCAGTCATCGCCTCAATCGCCGCGGGCGACATGGGAGTCGTCGCAGCATGATCTAGATAGATGGACATGACGTAATTCTAGGGCGACGGCTAAGACCTACGTGCGCGGACCGCCTCGCATGCCTGCGGAAGCACGTTAAATAGGTCCCCAACCACACCGAAATCAGCAATTTCAAAAATTGGCGCTTCGGGATCTTTATTTATCACGACGATCGTCTTGCTAGTTTGCATGCCAGCGCGATGTTGAATTGCACCTGAAATTCCGCATGCTATATATAGTTGAGGACTGACGGTCTTGCCGGTTTGTCCCACCTGTAATGAATGCGGATACCAACCAGCATCAGTTGCTGCGCGCGATGCGCCAACAGCTGCGCCTAATAAATCTGCAAGGGCTTCAACTCCAGAGAAATCTCCACTTGTGCCTCGGCCACCAGAGATGATCACGTTGGCTTGCGTCAAGTCTGGACGTCCACCTTTCACAGGTGGCTCCACAGAAAGTGTCTCGGCCTTCTTTGCTGTGTCAGCAATTATTAATTCAACAAAATTAATGTCGGGCTTGGAAGAAGTCATATCTGCGGTCACAGAGTTTGGACGAAGGGTGATAATCGAGCAGCCATGAATTATACGTGAATGCACGGTTGTTGAACCACCGAAAATTATTTGAGTCGCAACCGAATCGGCTGAAACATCTACGGCATCGGTAATAATCCCTGAGTCTGTAATGACAGCAACACAACCTGCTACCTCTTTGCCAAATGCACTTGAAGAAATAAGTAGAGCGCTGGGTCGATGTTGTGTGACTAACTGGCCAAGGGCGTCAGATGTTGCCGAGACTCCGTAACGCGCGAAATCGGCGCTCTCCACCACAGTGACGCGAGCTATTGGTCCGCTCGTCAATTGAGCGGCTAGTCCTGCACCTTCACCGGTAGCAGCCAGAATCACTGCAGTAACGCTTCCAATTCGTGCACCATAGGTAGCAAGTTCAATAGTCGTGTTAGTGGCAATCCCGTCAGTGAATTGAGCCAATACAAATACGTCGCTCATATCAACTTCCTTTCCGCGAGGAAGCCCACCAATTGATTGCCTGCATCTCCTTCATCGACAACTTTGATGCCGGCACCTCTTGGAGGTCGAAGTTGTGCATCTTCGACGATGCTCCATGCACCTGAACTACCAACTGATTCAGAAGAAATTCCAGTTGACACCAAATCCAATATTTCCATCGACTTCTTCTTTGCAGCCATGATTCCCTTAAAAGAGGGATAGCGAGGTTCATTAATTTTTTCGATCACACTTACAACGGCCGGTAATTTCGCTGAGATCTTTTCGCGCCCAACTTCTGTATCGCGTGTAATCATGACTGTCGATTGCTCAGGATTCACTTCTGTCGCGCCAGCAAAAGTTAAACTTGCCCAGCCCAATCGTTGTGCCAACATTGCAGGCACAACACTCATACGTGCATCCGTAGATTCGGTTCCACAAATGACGAGATCAAATCCCCGAGTTGCAATTACCGACGCTAAAACTTTTGACGTTGCGAGCGCATCAGAACCTGCCAACGCAGGATCGGTAACAATGACGGCGCTATCGGCTCCCATGGAAAGCGCTTTGCGAACTGCATCGGTGGCGCGATCGGGTCCCATTGAAATAACGGTGATGCTGTGGGCGCCACCTTCTCCATTCCCGCCATGTGCCTCAACGATGCGCAAAGCTTCTTCAACCGCATACTCATCCAGGTCATTGAGCACAGCATCGACTCCGGCGCGGTCGAGCAGACCGTTGGCCATGGTCTTTTCTGCCCATGAGTCCGGCACTTGCTTAACGCAGACGGCAATTTTCATAGCGCTGATGTTACTGGTCGGTAATGAGTCAGACAATTATGCGAAATGCGCTCGACACATTTGCACGGCAAAATAGGCACATGCAACCGGCCGACCCCCGCTATCTCGGTGCCACAGTCACCCCTGACGGCACGAATTTTGCCCTCTGGTCTGAGGCTGCAGATGCGGTTGAACTTTGCCTCTTCAACGAAATAAATGGCCACCTTGTAGAAACGCGTTTCGCCCTGGCTCATCGAACCGGTCCCATTTGGCATGGCTACCTGTCTGGAGTGCGACCTGGCCAACGCTATGGATACCGCGTCTACGGGCCATGGCGCCCAGAACAAGGGCTGCGCTTTAATGCCGCAAAATTACTTTTGGACCCGTACGCACATCGACTTTCTGGTGGGATCGAATACTCACCCGAGATTTACGGACACGTAAGCGGCGATGCACTGGGAGACGGCGACCTATTCGCGCGAGATGATCGCGATAGCGCTGGAAAAGTCCCCTATTCGGTTGTCACAGACCATGGCGCCCGTGAGATCCACCGCCCGAACACGTCTTGGGCAAAAACTGTAATTTATGAAGCCCACGTTCAGGGGTTAACCGCCAAAAATCCTGCAATCGAGGAGTACGAGCGAGGGACTTACAAAGGCTTAGGGCACCCGAGCACCATCGCACATTTAAAGAACCTGGGAATCACCGCGATCGAACTTTTGCCGGTTCATGAATCAATGACCGAGCCAGCGATTTGGGCAAGAGGTCGTCGCAACTATTGGGGTTACAACCCGATCGCCTTCAGCGCTCCAAATGCCACATACGCGGCTACGGATGATCCGATCGCCGAAATGCAGTGGGCGGTTGATCAATTACATGAATCTGGAATCGAAGTCATTCTTGACGTGGTTTACAACCATACCGGCGAAGGAGGGGTTGGAGGTCCGACTCTTTCCTTCCGAGGTATTGATAACAAAGCGTGGTATCGACATAAGAGCGACTCTGAATACATCGATGTCACGGGCTGCGGGAATACCGTGAACGCGGGATCTCCGCACGCGGTGCGACAAATTGTTGATTCATTGCGCTGGTGGAGTGAAGTAATCGGCGTGGATGGATTTAGGTTTGATTTAGCTACAGCGCTCTACAAAAATCA
>JAPLBP010000141.1 GCA_026392695.1 Actinomycetota bacterium
AGAAATGGAAAGGACCCCGAGTCTCCTCAGGGTCCTTGCTCAACTTCCTCAATTTATTTGATTGATGCCATTCGATCGATCGAGAAGCGCCGATACTGAGAAGTTGTCGACGGGATTCGAACCCGCATCTTGCGTTTGGCAAAAACACTTGTGCTGCCAATTGCACCACGACAACATCGCAGGGCAATTCTTGAGGGATTCGAAAATGGGAATCTACGTTGCAACTCCAGCTGTGGATTTGAAGGCTCTGGTGAAAAAGTGGAGAGAAAAAGGGCCCAAGGAATTGGGCCCTTCAACTTGCCAAACGCGAGATGCGAAAAAAATATACCAGATGCACCGGTGACTCAGAGTAATGAACAAACCTGACAAAAGTCTTGAATAGGGCAATGGCGGGGAATTGCAAACTCCATGACATCGCCCGTGAGGCTGCTTCGATTTATTGAGGTTTCCTTAACGCCTCCAGAGCGGCCAATTCTTTTTCATGAGGCAGACCGATAGATGCTGGGAAACTCGGTGAGTTCTCATCCGAATAACTTTGTAACCATTTCCAAGTATCAGCAACCGTTTCTGAAATTGGTCGGCAAATAAGTCCGGAATTCGCCGCAAGACTTGTATCGAAACCGAATATTCCCTGAAATGAAGGATCTGCCCAAATTGGCAATTCGTTCCATTGTTCAATTCCCTGCTCCGCAAGAAATTCGGGGCTCATCCACACTAAGTTGGCATCGGATTTTGTGACTTCAAGGCACGTTTTGAGAAGTTGAGATGTGGTTGCATGACCAGGCGTAGATATTGTGTTGAATGCACCAGTGAGTGACTTTTCGGCAGAGGCAATCATCCACTCCGCGAGATCTCGCGCATCGATGTATTGAATCTTTAGGTCTTGAGGTCCCGGTGCAATTACGTCGCCACCTTTAGCAATTCGGCGCAACCACCATGGAAGACGCCCGGGACCTTCATAAGGACCAAGAATGATTCCAGGTCTCGCTAGCAAGGATGCTTCCTCGCCAAAACTTTCGAGGACCGCTAATTCTCCCCCGCGCTTGTCGGCTGCATAGTGGGTGCGCTCTGCTGATGCATCTGCATCAACTACCGGGGAACTTTCGTTCTGACCAAAGGTGGGAGGATCGGCTGAATATACCGAGCAACTGGAGACATAACTGAAGTAAGAAGCGTGATCTCGAAGTACGGCAAGGTTTTGCTGCATGACTCGGGGAGCACCGCTCCAGGTATCGAAAATTGCATCCCACTGACGGCCTTTGGCAAATTGCATTGCGTTTTCTTCGGTGCGGTCACCGAATAGAGATTCGACTAATCCTTCTGTTGCGCCGGGTGGCAAACTCTTTCTGGTAAAAGTTGTAACTTCGTGCCCGCGCGATGTCGCGGATTCGACAAGGGCTCTGCCCACAAATGTTCCACCGCCGAGAACCAAAATCTTCATGGCCATGAACCTAATGCGAATCTAAGAAAGAGTCGATGACCAGCATCAGGAAGTTCGCCGCTCATGCCCAACTCGATTCAAAGCGATGTGAAGAGAAGTCCTATTTCTTTTTGTATCCCGACGGGCACTTTGGCGAAGCTGCCGTGACTTTCTTAGTCACTTTCCCTTTAACGCAGGTAATGGTGATTTGCTTGATTGGCTTTGGAGGTGTCGCCACTGATGGCATCGGATTTGGCGTGGCAGAAGGTGGGGATGCGACTGGTGGTTGCTTTAGCGGTGGGGAAACTTGCGTAGGAGTTGAGGGCGTGGGTGCTACGTCAGTGTGAGTCAATTTCACGGCGAAGATATATCCGCCAATGTCATGGTCGAAATCTCCGCCCCACAAAATCATGTTGCCGGCCTTATCAAGAAAAATATCGGGATCATTTCCGGTGGCATTTCGAAACTTGGGAGCTAAACCCGTGAAATCAATTCGAATTGGATTTGTGAAGGAGAGACCATCTTTGCTGGTTGCGTAGTACAGCCCCATGATTCCGCCTTGAGATTTTGACGCACCACTGCCGTTGTCGAAATAAAACATCGTGATAGAGCCATCTGAGTGCGAAATTGCTGTGGGATGCTCTGCACTTTGATCAAGTTGGGATCCCTTTCCCACCCTTACTCCAGATTCAGGGGTCCACACCAATGAGTCAGGCGAGGTCGCACTAAATATTTGTTGGGGATCGGGACCTGTACCTGCGGCACCTAACGAAGAAAAGTACGCACGGTATCCACCGCTAGAAAGTTTTATGATTCCTGGTCCGCTTAACATTGTCGAAACGCCGTAATCAGATTTCTTGATGCAGTTTTCGGCTTCCACGCTAAATGCCAAGCCATCAGTTGAGGAAGAACATGAAAGACCTTGGCCCGACATGTTGAACATTCTGTATCCACCCGAGGAAAGCTTTATGACTCGAGGCTGACCATGTCCGTTGTCGCCACCAAATGCATTTCCTAGCCTTGAAAAAGTTTTACCATCTGATGATTCAAAAATTTCGATTCCCTTATTTTGTCCAAATACATAGGCACGCAATTTGCCATCTGGCATTAGAACTCCTGATACATCTGCGACCGGCTGACCGGCTTTAACTCCGAGCAAACTGGGATAGAGAATTGACTCAGAAATTAGAGTGGCTTTATATGGTCCTACAGGAAAGATGTCGTTGGGATCTGCCTTGGAGGCCGGGGCACTAAATACAGATAGTAAGAGAAGCGTCGTGGCGACAAAAGGCAGTTTCTTCATCGGAAAAGAATAGATAAAGAATTTCCGTTTTGGTGAAGATTCGCAAAAAACATCGCTTATTTGCTGGAAAACTGCCTACGCCTGCTTCACGTTTTGGACTTTGAGCGCCCTTTCAAGTGCGTCTCGCCCCTCTGCAATCAGGCGCTGAAGTCCTGCACTCTGATTCTTTCCATCAGAGGCCAGCCACTGATTGGTGCGGTCCAAGGTTGCCTGAGTTGTGATGTACATCGGGTATCCGGCTTGGGCGAATCGAGTGGTCGCTTCGAGGGATTTTCTCCCCGCCATTTCCACGAGAAGTTCGAAAAACTTTTCGACGTAGCCTTCTATAAGTTCGCGGCCAAGAGGGCGATTGAATCCGCGGAGAAGTGCCACACGGTTGGCATTCGTAGTCGCTTCACTTTCAATCTGCGCCCACGCACTTGCTTTGTCTACCTCGGTAGGAAGCGCGGCAATGGCCGAGAGATAACTCAACTCACCGAGAGTGGATGGATCCTTCTTGAGTTCGCCATCCAACTCTGATCGAGTGACTTTTCCTCTTTCAGCAAGGGAACACAGCAGATGCCAGCGAAGGTCGGCGTCCAAGGTAAGTCCCTGAAGTCCGTCGGTCAGCAAGGAAGAAATGGATTCGCTTTGTTCATCAGAATTAGCCAGCGTTGCAAAGGCGCGCACGAACTGAAGTTGGTGATCACTTCCTGGATCGGCAGACTTCATCAGTGATTCAATTTCACTGGCTATGCGAGTCCTCAGTGAATCGCGAGTTACGGCAGGCGCGTATTCGTCCACTGCAGTTGCTAAACGTTCAGTAATTTGTGTGACTACGGTGATGTCGGTTTCACCAGACAAACTCGCAAGTGCAATGTCAACGTAATCGGAAGAGGATATTTCCGCGTCGCGAAACATATCCCATGTGGCACTGGAGGCGAGTGCACGCGCGAGTGAGTCGGCGATATTTCCCATGTGGCTCTTCAAAGTGGTGAGTGAATGATCGTCAAAGCGAATTTTCGCGTACGTCATATCTGCGTCATTGAGGAGAACGAGGTCGGCGACTTTCTCACCTACGAGTCCAGGAACGTGTGTAAGCGGGCCGTTCACATCCAACTCAATTGATTTGCGACGCAGGATTACCCCGTGATGTAGGTCGTAAAGTCCGATTGCCATTCGATGGGGGCGCAATTGGGTGGATCCGACAGGCATAGTTGGCGCCTCTTGAATAATGCTTACTGCAGAGTATGCGCCATCGACAATTTTCATTGCTGGGCGCAGGGTATTGACGCCGGCAGTTTCAAGCCAAGTTGCAGACCACGCCTTCAGGTCTCTTCCACTTGTAGCTTCTAGCTCAACGAGAAGATCGTTCAAGGTCGTGTTTTTGAATGCGTGCTTAGCAAAGTATTTTTGAAGTCCGCGGATGAAATTCTCGCGGCCCACGTAGGCGACAAGTTGGATTAGGACGGAGGCGCCTTTGGCATAGGTGATGCCATCAAAGTTGTTGTTAGCAGTTTCGATGTCTTCGATTTCGACAGAAATTGGGTGAGTGGAGGACAATTGATCTTGGCGAAGAGCCCAGGTCTTGCGCCTTGCATTGAATTCAGTCCAGATGTTCTTATAGTCGGTGCATTCATTGGTGGCTGTGTAGGAAGCCCACTCTGCAAAGGATTCGTTAAGCCAAACGTCGTTCCACCATTTCATCGTGACCATATTGCCGAACCACATGTGCGACATCTCATGGAGGATCGTGTTAGCGCGATATTTGTAGAGGCGCTCAGTCACTTTGCTTCTGTAAACGAAAAGATCTTCTTTGAATGTGACCGCGCCGACGTTCTCCATTGCACCCCAGTTGTAATCGACAACCGCAATTTGGTCATACTTTTCAAAGGGGTAGGCAAGGCCGAATACTTTTTCGAAATATGCGAAGCCTTGTTTGGTAACGCGAAAAATTACATCCGAGTCCAGATGTTGTGCGAGAGATTTTCGGCAGTAGATGCCAAGTGGAATCCTCTTCTCGCCAACATACTCATCGTGGACATGGTGATAAGGGCCAGCGATGAAAGCGGTGACGTAAGTGGCGATGCGCAACGTCGGTGGGAATTTCCACGTGGTGTATTCGGCACCTGATGGGCTTTTTGATTCAACGGGCGTGTTTGAAATAGCTTCCCAGTGATTTGGTACGGTGGCAGTAAGTGTGAATGTTGCTTTTAAATCTGGTTGATCAAAACATGCGTACATGTGACGCGTGAGTGCGGGAGCGCATTGCGAATAGAGATAGACCTCGCCGTCGGCAGGATCGACGGAATACTGAAGACCTTCACCGTTCTTGGAGAAGATCGCGTCCATTTCGATGACGAGCTCGTTCTCTGCAGCTAGGCCTGTGAGGAAAACTGTTTCACCATCATAAGAAGAGGTATCAACGGGGGAGCCGTTGAGGGTGGCCGAGATGATTCGCTGGGCGGGGGCGTCTATAAAGGAGGAATAGCCGGGGGTATCGCAGGTGAAGCGAACGATCGATTTGGAGTAGAAGGTATCGATGCCGGGGACAATTTTGATCGTCACGTCGTAGCCCTGGACGTGCAGGTGCTTGGAACGCTCTTCTGCCTCGACTTGTGAAAGATTTACCCCTGGCATGTATATGGCCCTCTTCCCTCTTCGAAAGGCACCATATCCTATGACTTGGTGGATGTTGAGTATGGTTTAGATATTAAACCTTACTTTTTTCAAGATATGGTATAGTTTAAGCAATAAACTATACTTTTGACAAAGAAAGGTATGGTTTCTAAGAAGAACCTGGTTGGAGGGGTGAGCGAGATGCGCGGAAAGCTTGTTCGCAAGACGTGGGAATACGATCCTGCGCTCTATGCCCCTGCTCGATATCGAAAAGCTTGCCATTACGAAGCGCTGATCCCAACGACAATTGCTCATTTTGACGAAACAATCTCTAGTGAGGTCAGCGGAATTGTTTCGGAAGCTGAAACGGCAATCCACACTCTCAATACGCGGACAGCCCCTGCTTTGGCCCCCCTTGCCCGACTGTTATTACGATCAGAGTCGATCGCCTCATCGAAAATTGAAGGCTTACAGGTCAGTGTGCGGGAAATTGCGCGAGCAGAGGCAAAGTTGGATAGGGGCGGAAGGGCAGGGACAGTGTTACGAGAAGTTCTAAGTTCAATCGACGCAATGGAGTTGGCGATCGAGCGCGCGAGCGCGAAAGATGGGATTACGACCCACAATATCGTTGAAATTCATGAAGTATTGATGGGATCTGCAACTAACGCCCGAGTCGCTGGG
>JAPLBP010000088.1 GCA_026392695.1 Actinomycetota bacterium
AGGACGGACTACCTGTCGAATAACCAAAGCGGTAAGGAGGGCTATTAATAAAAGAAGAGCAAATCCAAAGAAATACAAGGCTCGACGCAGAAGATCAAGCGTTGCGACTTGATTATTAAGATTAAACAGCAAATATATTTCATATTGACCTGCGTTACGAATGCTTATCTTTTCGCCAATTACCAGACCTGGCTTACGATTTCCATCTTGATAGAAGATTGTCGAGTATTCCCACTGGATTCCAGCATGTGACTCCACTTGTTTTCGAAGATCGAGTGGAATCGATTTGGTCAGCACGAGGTTTGATCGTAATTGGTAGTCGGGCTCTCCTTTAGCAATCGGCAAGGTTTTCAGCAAGACAACTTCTTTGCTATTCACTGATTGACCCACGACGCCCACCGGGTTAATCACGATATCCTCAACAATTTTCTTGATTGTATTTGATTGTGTATTGGTGGCTACTAACATTCTGTACTGGGCATTAAATATTACAGAGCGAGCTTCACCAATTGCTGAGTCAATTTTCACCTTCTTGATTCCATCGGAAAGTTGTTTGTACAGCGTTGAACCAGTAAACAAAACCACGATTAAGCCGAGAAGAACATTGGTTGCAATAACTTTTAAGACAAGGGAATTTCGAAAAGGCGTCCGTTTCGTTAGTCTGTGACGCATTTTAGGCTCCGCCTGTGACTCCCGCTTTGTATCCCACTCCTCTAACTGTTACAACAATCTCGGGATTTTCTGGGTCGTGTTCTACTTTCGCTCTTAAACGTTGTACATGGACGTTGACGAGCCGAGTATCAGTTGAGTGTCGATATCCCCAAACTTCACTTAGCAGCGCGTCTCGTGTAAAAACTCGACCTGGCTCTTTTGCAAGTGCGACCAGCAAATCAAATTCCAGTCTTGTTAATCCAATCGCTTTACCTGCTCGCGTCACTTGATGTGCCACTAAATCAATAGCGAGGTCAGAGAGGGTAAGTTGTCCAGAAAGACCAGCAGTCGATCTGCGCAGTCGCGTGCGAATTCGAGCAACCAATTCCGAAGGGTGCTTAAAAGGCTTAACCATGTAATCATCTGCGCCGGCTTCCAAACCCTTCACAACATCGAAGGTGTCACCCTTTGCACTAAGCATGATGATCGGCACCATCGATTCAGCGCGTATCAAGCGACACACTTCAATGCCATTGAGACCTGGCAACATCACATCAAGCAAAACTAGGTCGGGGGGATTTGCCCGAAAGACATCTAGAACTTCATCCCCACGCCCAACTAAATCAACATCAATTCCTGCACCCGTTAAGACAATGCCAAGCATCTCGGCAAGGTCCTGGTCGTCATCGACAACCATAACGAGGGTCATTAGCTGCCGTGCTCCCAGGAGTTCAAGTACATGTCTTGAGCCGGGGTCAAAGTGTCGATTTCCCCACCCATGCTCTTAAGTTTGAGTTTCGCAACTTCCTTATCAATATGTGAAGGAACGTTGTGAAGCCCAGCTTCCAAATTCTTGGACTCAGCAACTAACCACTCAGCGGTCAGTGCTTGATCTGAAAATGACATATCCATAACTGCAGCTGGGTGACCTTCAGCAGCGCCTAAGTTCACCAACCGACCTTCTGCCAAAAGCAACAGGCGGCGACCATCAGCCATAACGAATTCATCGGTCTGATGTCGAATCTTTCGATTCTTCTTAGTTGAGTTCTGCTCCAACCACGCCACATCAATTTCAATATCGAAGTGGCCCGAGTTAGCCATAATTGCGCCATCCTTCATGACAGCAAAATGCTCATCGCGAAGCACATCTCGATTGCCGGTAACTGTAATGAATACGTCTCCGACCGCAGCCGCATCAATCATTGGCATCACGCGAAAACCTTGCATCATCGCATCAAGAGCCTTCGTTGGATCTATTTCTGTAACTATGACATCAGCGCCCATCCCCTTGGCTCTTTCGGCGACGCCTTTGCCGCAATATCCAAAGCCAGCGACAACCAGAATTCTCCCGGCAAGGAGGAAATTAGTTGAACGGAAAACTGCATCGAGTGTGGATTGACCGGTGCCGTATCGGTTATCAAACATATGCTTTGTATCGGTGTCGTTTACAGCAACCATTGGGAATTTAAGCGCGCCATCTTTAGCCATCTGGCTCAAGCGAATTACTCCAGTAGTGGTTTCTTCACATCCGCCAGTAATACCTGCCAAAAGCTCGGTACGTGTTGTGTGAAGAGTGTTTACTAAATCGCACCCATCATCAAATACTTGATGTGGCTCGATATCGAGAGCGGCATTTATATGTGAGTAATAACCTTCTCGATCAACTGAGTTGCGAGCAAAAACACTGATACCAAATTCATGTACGAGAGCGGCGGCGACATCGTCTTGCGTTGATAGGGGATTCGAAGCACAAAGTGCAATCTCTGCTCCTCCGACTTTGAGTGTTCGCATGAGGTTTGCTGTCTCGGTTGTGACGTGCATACAGGCAGCAATTCGTACGCCAGTAAATGGCTTGCTTATGGCAAATCGCTCACGGATCTGAGCCAAGACCGGCATATTACGCTCTGCCCATTCGATGCGCTTGCGCCCCTCGG
>JAPLBP010000011.1 GCA_026392695.1 Actinomycetota bacterium
ATCTTGGCTAAAGCGCGCATTCTCATTGAAGAAATACCTCAAGTACGCGCTCAGGCCCTTGAAGCTCGTTCGTACGCCCGATGGTTCCCAACAGCAAAAAGAGATGTCGCAGAGGACCTTTACTCTCGGGGTTTAGCGGTTGAACATAGCGTCGTTCAAGTGCGAACCATCGCCCGCACACTTTTTGATATCGCTTTTGAAAAACCACTGCCTCCTAGAACATGTGGCCTGATTGCCATGGCGCTCTCTGCAGCGAGTTTCGCGATTACTCAAGAGAGACAGGCGATACAAGCAAACCCTGAAGTCGCGCTCGGAGCCGGTGTCACCGATGAATTGAGAGTCGCGACGAGCTCCTTAGCTGAGGATTTCTTGCTCCGCGCAAAGGAGATGGAGGTGAGCCAATTTGCCAGAGGAATTTCCCTTGTAACCAATCTAGAAAGAATCGCAGACTCACTCGATCTTGAATCCCCAGCAATAACCGAAGTACAGGTTCCCGAAAAACTTGGAGAAGAAGTTCTCTCACTCTCTCCTGTCGAACAAGGTCGCAAGATTCGACGCAATATCAAAGGAATTTTTAAAAGTGGTCGCTCCTAATCAGGCAATTCACAGAGCGTCGCTACCCCCAGAAAGTCCCTTCAGCTCCCTATTTATCAAGCCAAATAAAATTACTAAGCCTTTTCGTCTAATTTGAACATGGCCCGCATCTCTTCTTCCGAGTTGTCGGGGGTGATGATCCACTGATTATAATCACCGGAAGAAAAAGTAATTGTGTAGGCAGGTTTCTTGCCATACACGACAAGAAAATTCTTTCCACGACGAACACGCCATGTGCCAAGTGCGACTACACCCGGAATTCCAGTTCCAGGTGCACGAAGTCCGCGCATAATTTTCCAACTCCAAGGTTTGGCAATCTTTCGAACCGAAACAATCTCGTCGTATCGGGCTTGCGGAGAGGAATGAAAGCCGAAAAATTTCTCGCGCGGAGATAGAGCGAGAATCACATAACTGCCAAACCGTTCAATGTGCGCCATGAGTGCCACCCCCTCGACCAACGGTACCGCTTGGTGATTGCCAGATAGAATTCTAGGGTCGCAGAGCACCGCGATTGCGACGTTCATATAAGAGCAATTCTCGAACCTGAGGGCGGAAACGATGAAAAAGCGCTTTGTAGCCGATCAAGCCACACTCTTCACTGGCATTGGAATGGGCTTCACGATAGCGATCCAAGTAATTTCCCTTAGCGCCACAGACTTCGCAGGCGTTTACCCAGTCATCACGACCGTCTCACGTTTTTGCGCCCTCGTCGGCTCCTACCTCGCCATCATCGGCGTATTGATGATCGCTCGAATCCCATGGATTGAGCAGGCAGTGGGCCACGATCGACTTGTCACATGGCACCGTAAATCCGCCCCTTATTCCCTATATTTCATCTCCCTTCACGTTCTCCTCGTCGTCATCGGATATGCCGGTTCTGATCAGAACGTTATCGGTCGAACTCTCTGGACGATGATTCGCACGTACCCATGGATGCTGCCGGCCACTGTTGGATTCTTGCTACTGGTCTTAGCGGGGGTTTCCTCCTATCGAGAATTCCGCGCACGGATGACCTATGAAACGTGGTGGGTCCTTCACCTCTACACCTATCTAGCCATCGCTCTTTCATTCATGCATCAAATACTTACTGGGGCAATGTTTATTACCAACAAACTTGCGCGTTACTACTGGATTGCCCTGTACCTATTTGTTGCATTCGCGATCCTAATATGGCGCGTATTAATTCCGCTGATTCGTTCAATACGCCATCAACTTCGGGTGGAGAAAATAGTCCACGAAGGCCCAGGAATTATTTCGATTTATATCAAGGGTCAAAATATTTTGAAATTAAATGCGGTTGGTGGCAATTTCTTTAGCTGGAGATTCATCACGAAGAATGACTGGTACCAGTCACATCCTTATTCGCTTTCGGCGCCCCCGACAAATTCGCATTTGCGTATTACAGTCAAGGGATTAGGTGATCACTCGAAAGCACTTGAGAATATGAAACCAGGTGCACGTGTCTTTATTGAAGGCCCTTACGGAATTTTCACTTCTAAGAACGCACAAGTTGGTCGCCATGTCGTGCTCATCGGTGGCGGAGTGGGCATCACGCCCCTTCGCGCCATCATGGAAGAGTTCCCTAACAACACACAAATTGACGTTCTCTTTCGTGCATCAAATGATGCCGACCTTGTTCTTCGCGAGGAGCTCGATTTCCTAGCTGAAAAGATGTCGGCCCGTGTTCATTATTTGGTCGGTTCGCGAAAAGTTCATCCGATGACGCAGGCTTACATTGAACAGTTGGTGCCTCAGTTCCGAGATTCAGAGATATATATTTGCGGACCAGAACCCCTCGTCTCGGCAGTGCGAGAAGCCGCAATTGATGCAGGCATTCCCAAAGATAGATTTCATGATGAAGCCTTCGCATTTCACGGCGATTAGGAGATAACCCAATGCTACGAAAGATCGCCCTTCTCGCAACCGGCACTGTCGGCGGCGTTGTCGCCGTGGTGGCCTATCACCCACCGACGTTACATCCGGTCAATGCTGTCGGAGTCGCGCTTGTTGCAACTACTTCGACGGGCACCACCGCAGCTACCACCACGACCACCGGCAAGACTGGAACAACGGGCAAAACTGGATCGGCTGGTACACCTGCAACGAATGGAAAGACTGGAACGACAACGACAACGCCTGCTCCCGCGACTGGCGGAAAATCCGGAGTCTTCGCTGGAAATACAGCAAATACTCAGTGGGGCCCGGTTCAAGTTCAAATCACCGTAACCAATGGAAAAATTACCCAAGTAAGTGCACTTCAATATCCCAACGGCGATCAACGTTCAAAATCGATTGCACAGCAATCAATTCCCTACTTGATTAAGCAGACCCTCGCTACCCAGACTGCAAATGTTGCTGGCGTAAGCGGTGCAAGTTACACAAGTGATGGATGGAGACGTTCTCTCGCCTCTGCAATATTGAAAGCAGGAATCTAAATGAAACGCTGGTTCGTCATCGGCATTCCACTGGCAATATTGATCGCAATTTTATTTGTGAAGCCACCGACGTTTACTTCCCACAAGTCAACTGAAAATCCCTCAGTAATCACCAACACAACTGGTGCCAAACCAAGCATTGCAGGCGGCGGAGATGAAGAAGATGACGGTTTGGTAAATGGCCAAAAACCCGCGTACGGTGGATCGCAGAAAGACAATTACGACAAAGGTTAAGCAGCCAAAGATAATTGCGCTTTAATTAATCAGACGCACTTGATTCTGAATTTGTGCCAAATTAATCGCTTGATTTGCCACGGGGTCGAATAATTCAACTTGGATATCTTTGCCTTTGATTCCGATATACACGTTGGTCGGGCGTCCATCCGAGTAAAAATAAGAATTTCCATCAGCATTTAGTCCTCCGCCATTGCCGATTGATGCAGCTGTCGTCGCGGCGATATCGTATGCACCGTTCTGAATGTATGTTCCGACAGATCGCACAGGCGTCCCTACATCATTCACCCCAACACCTGATGGTAGATAGCGCACGACGACCACTCCTGGAGCTGTGGTATTCAGCGTGTACTTCGCTCCATCAAGCGGACCAACCCAGTAAGCAGTTATTTTCTTTGCCGCGACAACATCTCGTAGTTCACTCGCGGACAGTGCAACTTTGCCATTCACTTTATTGACATCGCTACTAGTGGACTTGGAAAAGAGCGTAACTCCGCCGACAATCAAAATTAAACCTGCCACGGCGAGGGCGATCATTCGCGAGAAGCG
>JAPLBP010000150.1 GCA_026392695.1 Actinomycetota bacterium
AAACGGGGCCATCATGAGCAACCGTACGTGGAGGTACTTCAACAATCACTTCGCCATGCCAAGTAATTACGAGACGATCACCATCGGTCACTTCACCAATCACGGTTGCGGTGACATCCCACTTGTTACAAATTTCCATGAAGCGCTCAATGTGTTTTGGTTCGACGATGGCACACATGCGCTCTTGTGATTCACTCATCAATATTTCTTCAGGCGACAAACTTGGATCACGAAGTGGAACTCCATCAAGTGAAACTTTCATTCCACCAGTACCTGCAGATGCCAACTCACTCGTGGCGCAAGAAAGTCCGGCGCCACCCAGATCCTGAATGCCAACAACGAGATCTTCTGCGAAAATTTCCAAAGAACATTCAATGAGAACTTTTTCGGTGAACGGATCGCCCACTTGCACACTTGGACGTTTCGCAGGACCAGTCGCGTCAAAAGTTTCACTCGCCAGTACGGATACGCCACCAATTCCATCGCCACCCGTTTTGGCACCAAAAAGGACTACAAGGTTTCCAGGCCCTGAAGCTTTGGCCAATTTGATTTGCTCGTGACGCATCACGCCAACACAAAGAGCGTTCACAAGAGGGTTGCCTGAATAACTTTCATCGAAAACAATTTCTCCGCCTATGTTTGGAAGGCCAAGACAATTCCCGTACCCACCGATTCCTGCGACTATTCCTGGCAAGACACGACGAGTATCCGGCGCGTCAGCTGGTCCGAAACGAAGCGGATCCATTACAGCAATAGGACGTGCGCCCATGGTGAGAATGTCTCGAACAATTCCACCTACGCCAGTAGCAGCACCTTGATAAGGCTCCACAAAAGATGGGTGGTTATGGGATTCGATCTTGAAAGTGACCGCATAACCTTGTCCAACATCAACAACACCTGCATTCTCACCAATTCCGACTAGCAGAGCATCACTATGAGGCGCTTTCTCACCGAATTGTCGAAGATGAACTTTGGAGGACTTATAAGAGCAATGCTCGCTCCACATCACCGAATACATCGCGAGTTCACTTGAAGTGGGACGACGACCCAAAATTTCTCGTATTCGAGCGTACTCATCAGGTTTTAAACCAAGCTCGGCAAAAGGCTGCACGACATCTGGTGACGTTTTAGCTTTAAGAACAGTATCTAGAGACATCTACTTACCGACCATCTGAGTAAGCACTGAGGTGAAGAACGAGAGTCCGTTCGCGCTTGGCCCAGTCAATGAATCGATCGCGTGTTCTGGGTGAGGCATCAACCCAACCACGTTTCCTCTGGCGTTTGAAATACCTGCAATTCGATTGCGCGATCCGTTGGGATCTTGTCCGAGGTAGCGTGCAATTACCCTTCCGTCTTTTTCCAGCATTTCCAAAGTTGCATCGTCACATTGGTAAGAGCCCTCTCCGTTTTTCAATGGGATGACTATTTCTGCACCAGGTGAGAATGAACTAGTCCATGCAGTGTTTGTATTCTCAATGCGGAGCAACTGATCCGTGCAGAGAAAATGTAAACCTTGATTTCGCGTCAAAGCGCCCGGCAATAGGTGCGATTCACAAAGCACTTGGAAACCGTTACAAATTCCTAAAACCGGCATCCCATTATTTGCCTCTTCAATTATGGAGGTCATGACCGGCGCGAATCGAGAAATTGCGCCACAGCGAAGGTAATCGCCGTAGGAGAAACCACCAGGAAGAATTACCGCATCCACCCCATGTAAATCTGCGTCGGCGTGCCAAAGTGCGACCGATTCCGCGCCGGCAGCACGAACCGCTCGAGCAGCATCATGGTCATCTAGGGACCCGGGGAAAGTTACAACTCCAACTTTCACCTATTTCTCCACTCGTACACTGAAGTTCTCGATGACAGGATTCGCGAGCACAGTCTCCGCAGCCCTTGCTACTTCATCCAATTGAGCTTGGGTCGGTTCGCCTTCAATTTCAATTTCAAAGCGCTTACCTTGGCGCACAGATTTAGCGAAACTGAATCCCAATCGTGGCAATGCAGCCCCAATTGCTTGCCCTTGAGGGTCAAGAATTTCCGGTTTCAACATCACGTCAACCACGATCTTTGCCATTCTTCTCCCTAATTGATTCTTGAACTACATTGAGAAATCTGAACCGGTAATTCGCTTGTACGCATCTTGATAGCGCTGAGCTGTTCTCTCAACAATCTCCTGCGGTAATTGAGGTGGAGGTGATTCTCTGTCCCATCCGCTCTCAACTAAATAGTCACGCACATACTGCTTATCAAAAGAAGGTTGTGATCCTCCAGGTGACCAAGTCGCAGCATCCCAAAATCTCGACGAATCAGGCGTCAACGCCTCATCTCCAAGAACTATCTCGCCAGATTGATCTAAACCAAATTCAAACTTGGTATCGGCAAGAATTATCCCTCTTGTAAGTGCAAAATCTGCGGCTTCGGAATAAAGCTTCAAAGTGAGATCTTTCAACTCATCAGCTTCGGAAACACTTTTGCGAGCCTCTTCGATGCTGATATTCACATCGTGATCACCAATTTCGGCCTTTGTTGCAGGCGTAAAAATATTTTCGGGTAATTTCGATCCGTCAAGCAAACCGCTTGGAAGAGAGATTCCGCAAACCGCTTGAGAAACTTTGTACTCACTCCATCCGCTTCCCGTGAGATAACCTCGAGCGACACATTCGATAGGAAACATAGTTAACGGTTTAGCAATGACTGCGCGCCCATGTACCTCGGCAGGAACATCCGTACTTAGAACGTGATTGGGCACTACGCGAGATAATTTCTCAAACCAAAAAAGTGAAAGTTGGGTAAGTACAGCACCCTTCGTCGGAATCGGTGTTGGAAGCACCCAATCAAAAGCAGAGAGACGATCCGAGGCGACCATCAAAATATTTCCCGAGCCATTCGTGTACAAGTCTCGTACTTTGCCGGTACGCAAATGTGTCCATCCATCGATTACCGGAGCGGGAGGAGGACCTGAAATTCCAAAGCCACTCATCGAATAACTCCTTGTACGTATTGAGCCGCGGTCGGATGCGCTTTGATCACTGAATCTATTCGAGCGACAACGCGAGAAACTTGCGCACGGGAATCTCCCGCGAATTCAATTGGATCACCAATCAGCGCTTCCAGGTCGTGTTGACTCAACGGAATTCGTTCGTCAGATGCGAGGGACTCAATCAAAAGATTCTTTTTGCCCTGCCTCATATCAAGGGCGGCTTTCACTGCATGCTCTTTTATTACTTCATGGGCCAATTCGCGTCCAACTCCAGCTTTAATGCTTGCCATTAAAATCTTCGTGGTTGCAAGAAACGGAAGGAATCTTTCAAGTTCAGCGGCAATTACCGCAGGGAAAGCACCAAATTCGCTCAGAACCGTAAGGGTTGTTTCAAGTAGCCCATCGATAGCGTAGAAAGAGTCAGCTATTGCGACTCGGCGGACAACACTGCAAGAAACATCACCTTCGTTCCATTGATCCCCTGCTAATTCACTAACCATTGAAGAATACCCGCGTAGGACAACGGCTAATCCATTGATACGTTCACAGGATCGTGTATTCATCTTGTGTGGCATTGCTGAAGATCCAACTTGTCCTGCCTTAAATCCTTCCGTTACGAGTTCGGCTCCAGCCATGAGTCGAATTGATGTTGCGAGCGAAGAAGGAGCCGCGGCGATCTGCACCAGAGTTGTGACAACTTCGAAATCAAGGGAGCGGGGATATACCTGCCCTGTCGAATCTAAAATCCTTTCAAAACCTAACGCCGCGGCAATTTCTTTTTCAAGCTCCGCGTGAGACTGAGACGAACCTAGCAAATCAATTGAATCTTGCGCTGTGCCCACAGGACCTTTTATTCCCCGAAGCGGGTAACGTTCCAAAAGCGAAGTTAACCGATCATAAGCATAAAGAAGTTCTTCGGCGGCACTAGCAAATCGTTTTCCTAAAGTCGTGATCTGCGCCGGAACGTTGTGCGACCTACCAGCAATTGGTTGCTCGTCGAACTCAAGTGCTTTCTTTTTTAATTGAGCCAAAACCGCCACGGTCTTATCGCGGACAACGATGAGTCCGTCCCTAATTTGCAACGCCTCAATATTTTCCGTTAGATCACGACTTGTCATGCCTGCATGAATGGCTTCGTGACCTGCAAGGGCATTAAATTCTTCGATGCGCGCCTTTACATCATGACGAGTTACTTTTTCCCGAGTATCAATTGACTCAAGATTCACATTCTCTATTGCGGCTTCGTACGCGACCAGCACGTCTGCATCAATAGGATGACCAAGTCGAGACTGAGCGCGTGCAACTGCGATCCACAATCTGCGTTCAGAAATAATCTTTGCTTCTGGAGAAAAAATCTCTCTCATTGTTGGCGTCGCATACCTATGTGCCAGAATGCTCATCGCCGAATTCTCTCGCATTTAGTTGCCCTTCTCGGCCACCGACGCATTGAGCGCGATGTCGTTGCGGTAAAAAGAGCCTTCCAATTGAATCTGACTGATCCCTCTGTAAGCGCAGTTCCTCGCTTCCGTGAGATCGTCTCCTATTCCCGTCACGCTTAAAACCCTTCCTCCTTGTGAGACCAAACCCGAGTCAGAGAGAGCCGTTCCCGCCTGAAAAATTTCGATGCAATGGATTGAAGGCAGAGTCGAGATATTTCCTCCCATCACTGGTGCGTTCGGATAACCCTGCGCCGCAAGAACCACCGTGACCGCGCTGGCCGGTCGCCATGTCAACTCAACATCGGCTAAATCTCGAGTCGCCGCTTTGTAGAGCAATGAGGCAAGGGGTGTAATCAGGCGCGGAATTAGCACTTGAGTCTCGGGGTCACCAAATCGTGCGTTGAACTCAATGACTCGCAAACCGTGATCTGTTAGAGCAAGACCGGCGTAAAGCAACCCAACAAAAGGTGTACCTCTCGCAGCCATTTCTGCCACCACTGGGGCCAATACTTCTCGATGCACTTGTTCAACAATGTCGGATGGCGCCCATGGAAGTGGAGAATATGCGCCCATTCCACCCGTATTTGGACCCGTATCGCCTTCAAATGCACGTTTAAAATCCTGCGCCGGTTGCATTGCCACAATTGTCTTACCGTCGGAGATGCCGAAAAGGGAAATCTCCGCGCCTTCCAAAAACTCTTCAATTACGACTCTCTCGCATGACAGAGCATGAGCGACGGCTTCATCGCGATCGTGCGTGACCACAACGCCTTTGCCCCCAGCTAAGCCATCGTCTTTCACAACGTACGGTGCCCCAAAATAATCAAGCGCCTTTTCTATATCGCGTTGGTCAAGGCAGAGAAAACTTTTCGCCGTCGGAACCCCTGCATCATTCATTACCTCTTTTGCAAAATTCTTAGAGCCCTCCAATTGTGCCGCCGCTTTGGAGGGACCGAACGTTGCAAAACCTGCGGCACGAAGTAAATCCGCTACTCCATTCACGAGTGGAGCTTCTGGGCCAATAACAACAAGATCAACATCGAGCTCAGTTGCCAGATCGACAATGGCTGAGTTATTCATGATGTCAATCGGATGAAGTGTTGCCAATGCTCCAATACCGGGATTGCCGGGGGCGCAGTGAAGTTCGGTAACTATCGGATCAGCACGAAGTCCGAGAGCCAAAGCATGCTCACGT
>JAPLBP010000057.1:0-16761 GCA_026392695.1 Actinomycetota bacterium
CGTCAAGAAAACTGGCGGGCCTAGCGGTGGCCTAATTTTCGCTCTCGGCGTCGTCGCAAAATTAACTCCGAACGATTTCCTTTTGGGAAGAACTATCGCGGGCACAGGCACAATCGATCCTGGCGGCCATATCGGAGCGATAGGCGGAATAGGTGACAAAATTATTGCCGCTCATCGAGCAGGGGCCACCGTATTTCTTGCTCCAAGTGATAACTGCAGTGATATTCGACATATTCCCGCTGGGATGACGGTTTATTCGGTAGATAGCCTGAAGGAGGCGGTGTCCGTACTTCAAGACTCCCAAAAATCAATTCCACATTGCACTTGGCAAAGGATTCGGTAGCGTTATCGCATGAGCACATTTAATCGCCCAACAATGCCAAGAATCCCCAAGCGCCGCGGCGTCCTTATTGTTACCGCCGCGATCGTTGCGGTTGCTCTGGCAATTCTGGTCTCACTGAGTGGATTTTATTCTGACTGGCTCTGGTTTAAGTCAGTGGATTTCACGAGCGTTTGGAAAACTACGCTCTTTACTAAAGCCCTACTTTTTATCGTTTTTGGTGGCCTTACCTCTTTGATCATCACAGCGAACATAGTGATCGCCTATCGCCGCCGACCGCTATACGTTCCGCTCACTATTGAGGCAGATAATCTCGAGCGATACCGAGGACAGTTAGAACCGATTCGCCGCTTTGTTACCGCGGGCTTGGCACTAGTCCTTTTCTACTTCGCCGGAACAGCTGGTTCAACGTTGTGGTCATCGTGGCTGCTATTCAAGAATTCAACCCCTTTTGGAACCAAGGATCCTCAATTTGGATTAGATATTTCGTTCTTCGCTTTCCGTTTGCCGTTCTGGCAATCGCTTCTGGAATGGGGCATCTCTACCTTAATCCTTTCTCTGATTGCTGCGGGTGTCGTTCACTATCTCTATGGTGGAATTCGCCTGCAAGTACGGGAAGACAGAACGACAGTTTCAGCTCGCGTACAACTTTCGGTGCTAATGGGAATTATCGTTCTCATTAAAGGTGGGGCATATTGGTTAGATCGATATCACCTTGCACTCACTGAAGGAAAACTGATTACTGGTCTTACCTACACTGACGTAAATGCGGTACTTCCTGCAAAAGCGATTTTGGCTGGGATTGCAATTGTCTGTTCGCTTCTTTTCTTTGCAAATATTATTCGTCGCTCATGGGTACTTCCTGCTGCTGGCGTGGCACTCATGGTAATTTCGTCGGTATTGATTTCTGGTGTTTATCCAGGCGTCATACAACAATTCCAAGTAAAGCCAAGCGAGTCTTCCAAAGAAGCTCCATATATTCAGAAGAACATCAACGCGACCCGGGCCGCGTATGGAATTTCTGGCGTGAAAGTCACTGATTATCAAGCCACGATTGCGACTTCAGCCGGGCAGTTGTCCAAAGATGCATCCACGATTTCGAATATTCGTTTGATGGATCCCAATGTTCTCTCTGCAACATTTCGCCAACTTCAGCAAATTAAGCCTTATTACACTTTTCCTTTCTCACTCGATATCGATCGGTACCCTGTTGCCGGAGTTCAGAGAGACACGGTCGTGGCAGTTCGTGAGTTGAATCTTGCTGGTAATCCAAGCCGAAACTGGATCAACGATCACCTTGTTTATACACATGGTTTCGGCTTTGTAGCGGCCTATGGAAATGTTCGCGACGCGGATGGCAAGCCATCGTTCCTTGTTGGAGATTTGCCGCCCACCAAGGGCCTTGGAACTTTTGAGCCACGTGTTTATTTTGGTGAGAATGTTCCGGATTATTCAATTATTGGCGGGGCAAAGACCTCTACTCCCGTAGAACTTGATTACCCAGATGACACTTCTGCCAACGGTCAAAAGAACGTTACCTATACGGGTAAAGGTGGAGTTCCTATGGGATCCCTCTTTAACCGACTGGTATTTGCCATTAAATATCAAGAGCAACGAATCGTGCTTTCAAATCTTATTAATAAAGATTCTAAGATTCTCTATGTACGCAATCCACGCGATCGCGTAGCGAAAGTTGCTCCGTGGTTAACCTTGGATGGCGATCCTTATCCTGCAATTGTCGATGGCAGAATTCAATGGATTGTCGATGGCTATACGACAAGTGCTGGGTATCCGTACTCGAGAAAGACCACTCTTTCGGGTGCCACAACTGATGCCTTGACCACCAATTCAACGTCTATCACCGCTCAAGCCGATGTCTCAATCAATTACATCCGCAACTCGGTAAAAGCGACGGTTGATGCTTATGACGGAACGGTGAATTTGTTCCAGTGGGATACGAGTGATCCAGTCCTGAAAACCTGGAGCAAGGCATTCCCGAATGTTGTAAAGCCAAAGAGTGCTATTTCTAAAGATCTACTTGCACACATTCGCTACCCAGAGGATTTGTTCCGAGTACAACGTGACATCTTGAGTTCGTATCACGTAACAACCGCGAGCGCTTTTTACGGGGGACAGGACTTCTGGAGAGTTCCTCGTGATCCATCTACTTTCGGTGCCAATGCAAACGCTCAGCCTCCTTACTATTTAACTCTGCAAATGCCAGGCGCGGCAAAGCCGGCATTTTCTTTGACGACTCCATTCGTTCCGGTTGGGGGCCGCGAGAATCTTTCAGCATTCGCTTCGGTGAATTCTGATCCTGGTCCTGATTACGGAAAAATGACGGTTCTGCAATTGCCTAGAAGTACGAACATTGCAGGTCCGTCACAAGTAGCTTCCAATTTTGAGTTGCGAATTCGCTTTCGCTACTTCGACAAGGTGGATCTGATGTGGTGCTTGGGAATCTCCTAACACTTCCCGTCGGAGGTGGCTTGTTGTACGTACAACCTGTCTACGTTCGTGCGACATCAAACTCCGCTTCCTATCCGTTACTTCAAAAAGTTCTTGTCTCCTTTGGAGATCAGATCGGGTACGACGACACCTTGCAAGGTGCGTTGGACCAAGTCTTCGGAGGTAATTCGGGTACGACAACCACGACAACTGGAATTACTACTTCCAATGCCAAGCCAGGGACAACTTCTTCTAATCTCTCGGCCGCACTTGCAAGTGCAAGCCAGGCTTTGAAAGATGGTCAAGCCGCTCTGGCCAAGGGCGACTTCACTGCATATGGTCAAGCGCAATCACGCCTTAAGTCTGCAATTGCTGCTGCAATTGCTGCACAAACTCAGAAGTAATTCGGGGTCCACTACGAAATTGTTTTTGTAGTTTTCACGTTTCCCTGCGCTTGAATGGTGCTCGATTTGGCGTGAAGCGCATCTGCGACCTACGATACGTCTACCGACGCGGGGTGGAGCAGCTCGGTAGCTCGCTGGGCTCATAACCCAGAGGTCGTAGGTTCAAATCCTGCCCCCGCTACTAAAAGAAGAAGCTCTCTTATGAGGGCTTCTTCTCTTTTCCTCACGGATGGCTGTCTTTTTGGACCCATATGCATACACTTGCAGAAACTTTCTTGCGCGTGATCCCCTTATACGAGGGTATTCGTCATTCGTAGGTAACACGGCGATGCAAGGGGCATGCGATGACGATCGAGGAACCAACATCCGACGGATCACCGGAAACAACGCCAGAAACAACGCCAGAAACAACGCCAGCGGTAACACCTGACGCAACCCTTCAGGCCGTGAGCAATGACGCAGAAGGCATAACTTTGAACAAGAGGAAATTCTCAAGGGGCCGCCTAATTGGCATTGGTGCCGCTGCAGTCTTAACAGTGCTTGTTGGAAGCGCGCTCGCATACGCATTACTTTCTGGTGGAGGCGCCCAACCCGAAAGCGTTCTTCCAGGCGACACTGCAGTTTTTGCGAAGATAGATTTAAATCCGAAAATTGGCCAGCGCGTGAACCTTGTCCGACTCGTTGCCAAATTCCCACAGGCACTCAAGAATTTCAATCAAGATGATCCGATTGCTTCAGTCTTCAATGAAGTAACCCGTAACGCGAATTATGACTGGTCTCAACTTAAGCCATGGATTGGAAACCGTTTTGCGGTTGGAGCGATTCAGACTTCTCAAGGCGTTCAGCTTGTCCTAGTTCTTGCGGTCACCAACGAGCCCGAGATGCGATATTTCTTTGCCAAGCAATTCCCCGATTTAAAATATTTTGTTGCCTCAAACTTCGTGGTGATCGGGGATAGCCAAGAAACTATAAATCTTGTTCAAAGCGCACCGTCGCATTTATCGGATAATGCAAATTTCAAATCTGATGTTTCGGCTCTTGGCGGCGATCAACTTGGACTAATTTGGGGAGAATTAAAAAGCCTTGAGTCACTCTATGGCGACACGTTTGATTCGTATTTATCGGATCGAGGCTTAGGTGGGAATCTTGATTCCATAAAAAACACCAGCGGCCGAATCGCTTTGGGATTCCACGCAACTCCGGATAGTTTGGTAACGACTTTCTTGACGCGAGGTTTCGATACGAAAAATATTTCGTGGCCAGCGGGGGACCGCTCCGCAAAAGCGCTTCAAAATCTTCCGGACAGCACACTTGCGGCCGTGAGCATTGACGGAATAGGCAAAGCTCTCTCAAGTTTCATTTCAGGAAATTCCGATGTAACTAAACTCCTGGATGACTATGGGGTAAGTACGAGTGACATAACTGATCTTCTTGACGGGCCAATCGATTTGATTGCCCTGCAGAGTTCTTCCACTAATACCAAGCCACTGATTTCAATTCGACTTAATCCTAGAGATGCTGGAACTTCGTTTAGCAAGATGAAACGCATTCTTGAGGACAATGGATACACTTCAAGCGATGTGAATTCGGTAATGCCGCAAGAGGGTAATTCTCTGTATTTGGGCGTCGACAAAGCATCAATTCGAAATGCCATTGGTCAACTGAATGGTGCAGGAGCAAAACTTGGCCGCGCCGATCTCTACAAGAAGACAGTCACTGAGTCGGGTGCGATTACCGGCTATTTCGACATTCAACGGCTACTGAGGAGTTACGACATACCTGGGAATTACAAGCCTTTAGCGGCGGCAGGTTTCGTGATTTCGGTAGATAAAAATGATCCCGGTTCAAGTCGGGCCACAATTACTTTGACGCTGAAGTAGCGCCGATGGTGATGGGTTCAGTATTCGTGGAGGACGACACCACCGACTAGCGAGAACGCACCCTTCCAGTAATAACCCTCGAGATGCTGAACGACGGGTAAGCGGTACAACGGGGCTTGCGCGTTTTCTTCAATTCGACTTGTCACAGGACCGGTCCAGCATTCAGTCACGTCGACGTCGTGGAAGTCGCGAGCGGTCAATTGACGAATTCCGCGAGTGCGATCAATTTGGGGGATAAGTTTTAAATTTATGTTCTTTATGAAATTTACGCGCTTTGACACTTCAGAGATGTCGCAAGCCTTTGACTTATAAGGCAGGGTCGCGGTGAATACATTTATTCCATTGCGATGCAGGGTTCCAACGATGAGATCTTCACGCGTCTCTAACTGAACTTTGCCAAATCTTTTTGGCTGACCATGAAATTCTCGGCCACCCGCCATCGCTCTATCGCTATCAACGTAGAAGTACGGAGAGTATGCACCTGTGACTTTCCCATTTGGACCGTTGTATTCCACTTGAACCATCACATTTACTTCTTGCGTATTTGCCCCCATACCTGCCACATCTCCCCAACGACCTATTTGCACCATTACAACGTCACTTATTGGTACAAGCGGTTCTGGAACGAGCGCGGCAATTGCCGCAGGATTGGTTCGGTACTGCGCTACCAAGACTTCCGAGTCTTTGAATCGTGCCGGCGGTGGGCCCGTCAGGGGTGTATCAAGGGGCACTGAGTGCGCAGTGTGTGGCGAAGGAATCTCGTGGAGGTAATGAAGTTCAGACATGGCTTTTTGCCTCTCTTATAGCGCGACTCTTACCAATCGATACTTCCGCCGGGATTCATTGCCAAGTTGCCGCCATCCACGGGAAGCGCAATACCCGTGACCATGGAAGCGGCATCGGATGCGAGGAACAAAACTGGTCCCACCATTTCACCTGGTTCTCCCATTCGGCCCATTGGAATTCCAGACTTCACACGATTAACGAGTTTGGCACGCTCCGGATCGTTCATGAATTGCTTCCAACCCTCATTAACGAATTGGCAAGGAAGAATTGTGTTCACACGAATATTGTGTTGGGCCCATGCAAATGAACAATCTCTGGTCATCTGAATGATTCCACCCTTTGCTGCTCCGTATGCCACGCTACCCCGACCAAGCGCTGATACACCCGCGATCGATCCAAAGTTAATAATGCTTCCGCCGTTACCAGCTTTGATCATTCTTTGTGCTGCTGCGCGGGATGCTAGAAAGAAACTTGTTAGATCTGACGCAATGGTTTTATCCCACTCTTCGATGGGGTACTGGTCGGGTGGATATCGAGTTTGAGGAGCTGAGATCGCATTTATCAAAATGTTGATTGGCGAGATCTCGTCTATTTTTGCGAAGGTTTCCTCAACGACATATTCCGTACTGAAGTCGGCCTCAATGGCATGCGCGCGACCTCCATGCGCTTTGATGTTTTCTGCCACGCCCTTGGCGTTATCAAGGCTTATGTCGATCACGATTACTTGTGCGCCAGCTTGCGAAAGACCCAGTCCAATGGCTCCCCCTAAAGCGCCTCCGCCTCCAGTAATTACTGCAGTGCGACCTTTGAGATTGAAGAGTTCAATTGATTCGACCATTCATCCACAGTAAGCCTCATGCCAATTGTTGTCAACGGTTTACAATCCAGACGCCCGTCGAGCTGAGGACCTACGGCTGCCTTTTAGGTATGTAGGTTCCCGCCACGGTGCTCGTTTCAGGGAGGGTTTCGTTAAGTTCATTGAATTCAGCCCTGGACAGCTCAATTCGTGATCCTGAGATTGAGTCAAGAATTGTCTTTGGTTGAGTCGCTCCCGGAATTGGGATGATTACTTTACTTTTTGCTAAGTGCCATGCAATTGTCAAAGCAAAAATGGAAACTCCCTTATGAAGAGCCATCGCATGCAACGCTTCGTATTTGTCTGAATTTATATTATCAGCGCGACCAATGCCACCAAAAGGCGACCACGCAAGAAATGCAATTCCATTCTTCTCGCATATATCAAGGACATCCAGATTGAGTGAAAACCTGGGACTTAATTCATTTTGTACAGAAACAATCCCGCCCTCTTTTGGTCCGCCAATTATTTTGAGTGCAATTCCTAGTTGGGAGCTATTTATGTTGCTTAAACCGATGCTCTGGACGATCCCGTGATCCTTAAGAGAGTTAACATTTTCATATTGCTCTTCAAATGTTAGTGAAGGATCGGGTCGATGGTGATGCCAGATCTGAATCTTGCCAACGCCCAATCGTAGAGCGGAAGCTTCAGTTGCGCGATATAAATATTCCTTGCTTGAGTTGTATCCCCCGACTCCAAACCAATCATTTCCCTTCGCACGTGTGACGCCAGCCTTTGTGGCGATAACGATTCTTGACTTTTGAACCGCTGAACCGTTCCAGGTGCGTACTGCTTCAGCAACAAGAACTTCATTGTGACCGTAAGAATTCCACGTCGGGGCATAGGCATCCGCGGTATCCAGAAAGGTAACTCCGGCATCCAAAGCTGCATGAATCGTGGCGAGTGCCTGTTCGCGTTTATCAATCATAAAAGCTTTAGATTCTGGATAACCCGAAAGTGACATACAACCTAAGCCAACGGGGGAGACTTCAAATGGACCTATTGTTCGAGCCACAAAGTTATTCATGCAATCTCTCCATTACGAAATGTCGTAGACAATTTTCGCGAGTTCAACCATGCGGGAAATGTCCGACTCCGGTGATCTGTATGTGGGGGAAGGAGATCGCATGTCACCCATATTAGTGGGCATGAAATGTGGCGATGCATTTTTAAGTGCTCCAATAGATTGAACTCCCGCGAATTCTTTCTTAACAACGGAATTAACAGCCGCGAAGATCTTGTCGAGTATGTTCTGAGCCTCTACGACGTCGTCGGCGACGCCGGATGAGGCGAGTTGAAAAATTTTGACCATTTGCACTGGAAAGAAATTCGCCAAACCGCAGATTCCACCTCGAGCCCCAGCTGCTATCCCCTTTACTAGTAAATCGTCGCTGCCGAGCAGGATTTTCATGCCGTTCTTGATGAAATCCAGTGCGGATTCAAAATCTCCGCTTGAATCTTTAACGCCCCATATCGGACTTTTAACGGCGACCTCTGAATCAATTTTCATAGAAAAGGCGGGCAGGTTGTAGGCAACTATTGGATGAACGGATCTTTCGGCCACTTCCTTAAAAAAGTCGATGAGTGATTGATTATCGATCGGTTTGAAGTAGCACGGCGGAAGAACCATGATCGCCTTTAAAGGAATGTCCTTTGCGAAGTCCAAGTATTCCCAAATATCGCCCAAGCTATTGGAAATGATGCATGGGATCAGGGCTTTGTCTTTGATAATTGAGGCGAGGCCCTCGGTCACTTTTTTTCGTTCCATCAGACTCAGCGACGAACCTTCACCAAAGGTACCGAAAGGAACAAGGCCGCTCACCCCTTGAGAAAGCAGATACTCCCCATGTTCAACCGTGGCCTGGAAGTCAACCTCATTGTTCTTTTTGAAAGCCGTAAATTGCGGAACAAATAATCCTCGCATGGCTAAAACCTCTTGACATTCAATAGTAGGGGGCGAATACTTTCGTAAACTGTAAACAATTGAACTCTATTGAGCCACGAGGGGCAAGCATGACATTCGAAGGCCTGTTTGATTTATCGGGTAAGACGGCCCTTGTGACGGGAGGTCGACAAGGAATTGGCTTTGGCATTGCATCGGTCTTAGCCGAATATGGCGCCGACATCATCTCTGTGAGTTCAAAACAGACTCAAGATGATGAGCTTTCCAGGATCGTCAAGGGGTATGGACGAAAATTCCAAGGAATTGCTTGTGATTTCACGAAGCGGGAAGAGACACTGGCGCTGGTCGAAAAACTCAAGGGTGAGCGCATCGACATCCTCGTTAACAATGCCGGGCAAGCTAACCGAGGCATTGTTTTGGAGCACACCGATGACATTTGGGATAAGACGATTGAAGTGGATCTCAACGCACCGTTTATTCTCTCCCGCGAACTTGCCAAGGGAATGGTCGAGCGCGGCTACGGGAAAATTATCTTTATCGGCTCGCTTTGGACATTTCTAGGTGGTCGAAATGTCGTTAGTTACACGGCCTCGAAGACGGCCCTTGGTGGAGTGGCGCGAGCGATGTCGAATGAGTTATCGAGTTCTGGGATAAACATCAACGTCATCTCTCCAGGATTCTTTGACACCGAAATCAATGAGCGCCTCAAGAAAGATTTGCCGCGCTATGAGGCGCTAACCAGTCGTATTCCTCTCGGGCGCTGGGGTGTACCCAACGACATCGCTGGAACTGCACTTTTCTTAGCATCGCCTGCATCCGATTACGTGTGCGGCGTGGTCATTGCAGTGGATGGCGGATTCCTGGCGAATTAATTCGGTTTGATTCATGGGGTCAAAAGAATACGAGTGGCACCCCTTGACATTCTGCAAGGGGTTCGCAATTCTATATACGCTGTTAACAACTTACTGTTGACGGGGGCAGTAGGTTGAAATATCCCCCTGAGGAATATGAGAGGCAATTACATGGCAAAGAAGGCTCAAGACCCTGCACTACTTGAAAGTGGTGGAGTGAGTCGTCGCGGATTTATCAAAGGAGCAGGAGCGGTTAGTGGAGCGCTCGCGGTTACTTCTGTTACCGGCGCACCTGCGGCACATGCAGCAAAGAAAACTGTCAACATCACAACGTGGATGGGTTTTGAGCCAGGTCGCAAAGAAGCATGGGCTTCAATTGCAGCGAAGTTCAATGCTCAAAGCACAACGACTGAAGTTAAAATTACGGGTTGGCCATTTGCAAGTTATGTGAATCAAGTTCTAACAGGACTTGAGGCCGGGACGCTTACAGATGATCTAATTATGTCGACTCCAGATCTTGCGATTCGACTCTTTAAGAGTGGATATTTCTTGCCACTCACAGAACCAATCAAGGCGGCTGCCGTAACTCCCAATCCACAGATCCATGCTTATCTGACAGATGCTGCGGGACTCATTTATGGAGTGAGTGTTGTTACTGTTAACTTCGGACTTCTGTACAACTCAGATCTCTTTACCAAGGCTGGGTTAAAGCCTGCAACAACTCCTGAGGAGTTGCTCGCAACAGCAACGAAGTTAACAAAGAAGCCAAATCAATACGGTTTCTGGCATCCAAACATTATGGCCGAGCAAGGTGACTTCTGGTTCAACTTGCAAAACTGGGTCAACATGTATGACGGAGTTTGGGCTGTTGGCAAGACACCAAAAGCGAATTCACCTGAAGTTGTGAAGTCTCTAGAACTTTGGTTGAAGTTGTATAACGCTTCAATTCCAAAGGGCCTTAACAACGCAGCGGCCACAACTCTTGCGGCCAACGGAAGAGTGGCTCAGGGATTCTGGGTATCTGCCGCTGTTAACGTGCTTAAGTCCACCAATCCAAAGGTGTACGCAAAGCTTCGCTCGGTACCTTTGCCACATGCCAGCCACAAGGCAGCGTCTCGTGTTCACCCAATTTCGCTCAACAAGTTGGGTAAGAACAAGGCGAATGCGGTCGAATTCCTCGACTGGCTCTTCAAGCCTGCAAACATGGCCGATCTCACCATGCAATGCCTGGACTTCATCCCTCCATTCCCCGAGATGAACGCTGTCCCTGCATTCCAGAAGTACCTAAAGAATCTGCCTTGGATTGCTGGCTTCCTCACGCCACCTAGCGTTCCAATTACGCCAATGGACATGATGGGTGATTTCATCACTAAGAGCGATGAGTTTGGAACAATCGTTCTGACAAATTTCCAAGCGGCAATTAACAACAAGACCACCGTCAAAGCGGCGATGGACAAGGCCCAAACTCAACTTGTAGCTTTGGCTGCGAAACTGTAGTTCTCGGCCGAACTTAATTAGCTAATTAGGCACGATCAGTTAGAACTGATATTCGATAATTTCGAAGTCAGTTGATAGTTGTGGAAAGGTGCTAGGGGCGATGCGATCATGAAAAGGCTTGCATCGCCCCGAATACCTGTTGAGAGAACGAAGATTGGTAGCAGTAAGCATCTTCCATATCTTCTTATCGTCCCAATCTGTGTTTTGTCTTTCGTGTTGGTCCTTTACCCAATCACGCAAGACATTTGGATTAGCCTGACCGATAAGACCCTCGGCGATAAAATCGGAACCAAGGTCAATTTTGTTGGATTACACAATTACGTAGGCCTGGTTCACAATTCTTCCTACTTAGCAAGCGTTCGGATTACTACCCTCTACGCCATTATCAACGTCTTCTGCTCGGTTGGCGCCGGCCTAGGTACTGCGTTATTGGTTAACCGAAGGTTCCGTGGTCGTGGCGGGGTACGCGCCCTCTTGACTGCACCGTGGGCCTTTCCTGATGTTGCCTCGGTCATTATCTTCATTTGGATCTTAAATTCTGCCTTCGGAATTATTGGAGTTGTCAGTCAATATCTTCCATTTGACACCTCAGGCGGTTGGTTGACTTCCAGTCCGTATGCGTTCATATCGATTATTGGCATGTCCATGTGGAAAACATTTCCTTTTTACAGCATCGTTTTTCTCTCGGCTCTTCAAGGCGTGCCCGAGGATTTACTCGAAGCGGCAACCGTCGATGGCGCAGGACCATTTGAGCGCTTCAGAGCGGTCACTTTGCCAAGCATCAAACCAACTCTCTATTTGTTGGAATTGCTTGCCTTTATTTTTGCCTTTAGACAATTCAGCATGATCTACCTGACAACTGGCGGCGGTCCAGAAAGAGATACCGAAACTTTGGTTGTCTCTGTATACAACACCGCATTTAAGTTTTACGACTACGCACTCTCTTCTGCCATCGGGGTTACTGGATTGGCAATTACTTTCCTAGTGGCACTCGTTTACCTGATTCTTCAATCCCGAGCAGCAAAGCGAGATTTTCGGTGAACGTAGTAATCGGCAGCAAAAGGACCATGCTCGTTAGGTCAATATTCCGGTATTCAATAATTACGTTCGTTTGTCTCTTGGTTATTTTTCCACTTTATTGGATGTTAGTAACCGCTATCCAACCGCCAGACATTTCCCTGCAATATCCACCGGTCCTATATCCAAAGGCAGCAAATCTGCATGGCTTCCAGCAGCTATTTCAAGACAATCCGATGGCAAGGTGGCTCCTTAACTCTGGGTTCGTTGCTGCTTTAACGACTTTAATTACAACGTCATTTTCAATATTGGGAGCGTACGCAATTTCTTGGTTCAAATGGCGTGGGAAATTTGTCTTCGGAATGATGTTGCTATTCACACAAATGTTGCCGGAGGCATTGATCGTTATTCCGATTTATAAAATGTATAGTCAAATCCACTTTGCGAATAATTTGCCGGCGTTGTCTCTTATTCACGCAGCCTTCGTAATACCGGTGGGTGTTTGGATATTGAGACCTGCATTCGAATCGATTCCTAAAGAAGTTAGCGAAGCTGCGCAAATCGATGGCTGCGACTATTTTGCTTTGCTGCGAAAGATAATCATTCCTTTGTGCAGCCCGGCGATATTGGCGGTCGGCGTTGTTGCTTTTTTTGCGAGTTGGGGTGACTACCTAATGGCGGTCACGATGATTTCCAAACAAGACCTTTATCCTGCCTCGGTTGGACTCGCATCAACGATGTCGCAACTGGACACCCCGATTCAAGAATTGTTATCCGGAGCGCTAATTTACGGATTGCCTCCTGTAATCCTTTACATGTTTATTCAGAAGTTCATCATTTCAGGACTAACGGCGGGAGCGATAAAAGGATGACTACAAATAATTCAATATGGCCGTTGATTAGGGACACCAAAGTTCCCGAGGGCGCCGTCCACATCTGGTGGCTTCTTCAAGCAGGCTTTGTTATCAAGAGTCCGGGTGGCTTCACAGTGTGCATTGATGCCTACTTAACCGACTCGGTACAGACCTCATATGGCATTTCGCGCGGATATCCGGCTCCGCTAACAGCCGATGAATCCGAATTCGATGTCGTTCTAGCGACACATCCGCACGATGATCATCAAGATCCTGAGACCATAATTCCCTTTTCCAAGCACCCAAAGACTCGATATATGGGACCTTTCTCAGTCATTAAATTGGCTCGGGCAGGTGGTTTTTATGGCGACCGTGGACAGGTGCTTAAACGTCGCGAGATCGGCCAGGTCGGTGACATAACAATAGAAGCTGTTTACGCGCGTCACATGTTCGAATTAGAGGAGACTCCGGACGCTGCTGGATACATCGTTACAGTCGGCAAACACCGTATTTATCACTCCGGTGACACTGAATATGACGCTCGAATCGTGGATGACACTGAAGGCCGCGTAGATGTTTCCTTAATCTGTATTAACGGTGTGACAGGAAATATGGACACGAAGGAAGCAGCATTTCTTGCGTGGCGCCAGGGGTGCAAAGTCGCAGTTCCAATGCATTGGGGACTTTGGCCCGCCGATATGGAAATGGATCCTCCGCAAACTTTGGATCTTGATGAGTTCACCGATACCTACCAACGATTGGAACCAAACGGGACGGTATGGATTCCGAGAATTGGTGAACCGCTAGAACTGAGGTAAATGCCGATCAGTCAACTACAAGAGTTGACACGATTTTCTTCACCTTCCATGACGGTATTGAACCTTCTCTTACCACTTTCGGAATTTCTTGCACGCAGGAAATAAGTGTGGTCTTTCTGTGGGATTTGATCTCTCCAGAGGAAATTCCCAAGGCAATGAGCTTCTTCACTCGAGGAGTCAACTCGGTCAAATCAGCAACTGGCACGTTGGATTTATTTAACAGCGTTGTATAAATGAGCGGACCCATTAACTCGGTAATCACATTGAGGAGATTGTTCTTGGGCTTGCGGGCGATCAGGGTTGCGGGGGTATTTTCTGCACCAAGATTGTGAGGTAAGTGGCGATTTGCTTTGAATTCAATATTAAGCAACCCAGGCCAGAAACTTGAGGCAAGCAGTTTCTCTGTGCTGCTGATGGCGTCCACGAATCCGACCAGATCCTCGACGTCATTGACGAATAAAGGATAGAAAGTATCTTCAACCCGGTCCTTAATGCTTTTGAATTCGGCAAGCCCAAGTTCACTCGTAGGATCCACAATTGCTACATATGAATTTTCCACTGCTATCGCAATCACGGCTCCGCTACGGAGTTTTTCTACTGTTGAAAAAGCGATTTTCTGAACTTTGGTCTTCTCTGTTGCACTTGGAGCGATGATGGTCCTCACGCGTTGGAGTATTTCACTTATGAGTCTGATCCGCTAAATCAAGGGCTTGTTGTTGAGCTACGAGAAAAGTGCGGTACTTCTTTTGGGCATACTCGCGGTCTTTTCCTGTGGGCTCAACTCGCTCGGGATTGAACGCCAATTTTTTTGTAGATTCACGGAGGTTCTTTGAAAGGATTGTGTGGGCCAAGATTGCCGCGCCTCGTGTTGTGGTGTCGGTATCGATGTAACGCTCAATTGGCCGCCCTAGGGTTCTTAATCGATATCTTTCTCCTCGTCCGTCATTTCCCGCATGACCACCCAATTTAATGGCAGGGGCCGCGGAGCCATTCAATTTTTCTGCGATATCGACGACCTGCCGCTCAACAAAGCCAATACCTTCTAGAACGCTAGCCGCGAAATCTTCTCGCTTTGAAGATACGGACACCCCGTAGAAGCCGCCTCTGACATCTGGACGCCACAAGGGCGCTCTCTCGCCATCGATGTAAGGAAGGAAGATAGGCAGATCCTCCGCTTTGGAAAGTACAGCCAGGTCAACGAATTCCTCAGAGCTCACTCCCAGCAGTGAGGAAGCCCATTCAACTGAACTTCCGCTGGATTGGGTTGGGCCATAAGTGACGGATAAAGGTGAACATGTATTTGGAATGACGTATAGCTGGCCGCCATCTGTCGGAGGAGTCGCACTTGAAGCACCTACCACAGCTGATGTCCCGGTAATGATGAAAGAGGTTGGTTCGGTCATCACTCCCATCGCGACCATGCCGCACATCGCGTCCGACCATCCAACACTGATAGGAATATCTGTCGGCAAGCCAAAATAATTTGAAGCTTCTGAGGTGAGGGTTCCTCTGCTTTCGAAACCATCCTTTAATTCCGGCATGACCTCAGGGCCCCAGCCAATGAATGCAAGAAGATTTAGAATCGGCGATCTTGTAAGCACGTTACAAATTCCCTTTGTCGACCAGGGGTCAGAGATTGCTTTTCCAGTTAAGTGAAAACCAATGAAGTCCTTTGGCTGAAGTACCCAACGCGTCATCTTTTGTGTTTGCGGTTCATTCTTTGCAAGCCAGAACAATTTTGCTGGACAAGCGCTCGCCGACCAAGGCAATGAAGTGCCAACAGTGTCGAGTGGATTTTCAAAGCGCTTTTGTAATTCGCCTGCTTCCAATTGCGCTCGGTTGTCCTGCCAAGTCAGTACGGGTCTGACTGGATTTCCCATTGCGTCAATACATACGACCGAAGGAGTGTGGCCCGAGAGCCCAATTGCAATGACATCTTTAATTAAATCCACATTTGACTTCGAAATCTTTCGTAGGCCCTCTAAGTAGTCTTGTGCGTCTTGTTCAGCGATTCCACCGTCCTCGTAGTGGGTTTTAAGTTTCTCCTCGACCCTTCGCAAGATCTTTCCGTCGAGATCGATAAAGAGCACTTTTATAGATGAAGTCCCAACGTCGACGCCAAGAATTACTTGTCTAGTCAAGCCTGCTCCAACGAACAAGGGCGTCGCTACGTGCATTAATTCCGGGCTGCAAAGCTGTTCCTAAGCCGGGTGCGGTGGGGGGCTCAAGGAAACCATTCTCATATTTGGGCAAAACAGTAAGCATGTCGGCGTACCAGCCATAGTAGAAATTCCGCACCATTTCTTGGAGTTCAATATTAGGGAAAGTCACTCCCAGGTGGGTTCCAACGGTTAATACAACGGGGCCAGTGCAATCGTGCGGGGCGACTGGAACCCCATAAGTTGAAGCCAACGAAATAACTTTCGTCGCTTCCGTTATTCCGCCTACCCAACCTGGGTCGATCATCAGATGATCCACTGCCTGGGAGGCAAGGAGGCGGTGGTGATCCCATCGCCCGCCTGTGGTCTCTCCGACGGTTAAAGGTGAATTGATGGATCGCCTAAATCGAATGAGGGCATCAGTGCTTTCATGTCTGAAGGGATCTTCTATCCAGAAGGGAGAATATTCTTCGACAGCGTTTGCAATGATCGTGGCGGCAGGAACCGACCAGAGCGAGTGCATTTCAAGCATGATGTCAAAATCAGGTCCAGCAGCCTCTCGTGCCCGACGAAATATATTTACGGGCTCGGCAAGATCGGCGCCGAAAATAGTTTGTCCTCCAGATTTTATGGCGGCCTCGTCAAATGGCCAGATTTTCATCGCGGTCATTCCCATAGATTTCAAAGATGCGACAAGATCTTCTGGGTTATTGAGAAAGGCATATAGATCTTCATAGTCGTCTGAGGTGACTACCCCAAGTTGAGCTTTCCGATTTCGGTCAATATTCGATGATCCCTTTGCATACCCTGACCCCGCACAGGTGTTGTATGCGCGAATTTTATCGCGGACTTTTCCGCCAAGTAGTTGGAAGATGGGTTGACCCGTGACTTGCCCGAATAGATCCCACAGTGCAATGTCTACGGAAGAAGCCGCGCGGACCGCAACGG
>JAPLBP010000057.1:16804-22748 GCA_026392695.1 Actinomycetota bacterium
GTTAAAACCAATGAAGGCTTGGTGAAGTGTTTCGTGAATTGAATTGATGTGAAGGGGATTCTTGCCGAGTAATCTCGGGGCAACGCTTTCGTGAATGAAAGCTTCAACTGCTTCCACTCCCACGCAATTTTCACCAAGGCCGACGAGCCCCTCGTCGGTATGAATTTGCAGGAAAAGAATCGCTGGAAATTCCTGAAGCCGAATTGTTTCTAATGCCGTTACTTTCATCAATTCTCCATCGATAAGTGTTGATTTATCAGTGTTTCACGGTTAGTCTCAATTGTCTATTGTTAACGATTTTGATAGATCGGTCAAGGGGGCACGAGTGGCGCAAGACGTAAAGAATGTTTCTCTCTCTCGTGAGGAAGTCCTCCAAATCTCGAAAGAAATATTGGAGTTAGTTAGAACACCCACGGATTATGCACTTTCGGTTGCTGAATCCTTAGTTCAAGCCCAAGAAGCAGGACACGCCTCCCACGGAATTATCCGACTCCTCGAATATGCGGATTCAGTAAAGCGAAAAGTGATTGATCCAAGCGTTCGCCCAACCATTTTTCGGGAAGAAGGGGCAACCGCTGTTATTGATTCTCATTGGGGTTGGGGGCAGATAGCGTGCAAGTTTGCGGTGAAAGTCGCAGGTGAAAAGGCGAAGGAATTTGGAATCTCAATCGTTTCAATTCAAGGTTGCAATCACATTGGCCGCCTTGGTGAATACATTGAAATGTTGGCGGCAGAGAATTTGATTTCTATGATGTGGTGCAACGCTGATCCATCGGTTGCGGCATACGGGGGAAAGGACCGACTTTTCGGAACCAATCCCTGGGCCGCAGGTATCCCTTCTGAAGACGTCCCTGTTGTAATCGATTTTGCTACGGCAACTAGCGCAGAGGGTAAGTTGCGAGTGGCACGTGCAAATGGATCGTCAATTCCGATTGGAACCGTCATTGATAAGGAGGGAAGGGACAGTACAGATCCACAAGATTTCTACGATGGTGGCGCCCTACTGCCCTTCGGCGGACATAAGGGGTACTGCATGAGTCTAATGATTGAACTTTTAGGCGGAACATTGTCGGGCAATCATCCCTCAATGAACGCAGGTTACAGTCATGGTTATGGAACAGTCCTGGTGGCTATAGACCCTGAAAAGTTCTTTGGTGGCGCTCTTTTTAGAGCGGAAATCTCGGAGGCAACGAAAAAGATTCGAGGCGCAACACCCGTTAACCCAAGTCAACCCGTTCTAGTTCCGGGCGATGTTGAAAACATTCAGAGGAAAAAGAATTCCCCGATGCTGCAGGTTTCAGAATCTATTTGGCAGTCGATTAAAGAGTTTAAATCAACTCTTTAAAGGTGACGGCATCTTCATAGGTTTTTTACTAAAGCGAGAAATCACTCGCTCTTGACCGCGATCAATGTGGGCAAGAATTACTGTTTTAGCTTTGGCCACTTGCTTTGCTCGAATAATTTCGAGAATTTCGCGATGATCCGGTCCCCAGTGGACGACGTACGCTTTATTGACATTTGGATCGGTGGACCATGTGTACACCAAGAGAGAGTGAATCTGGGAGCGTAAAACTTCCCAAGTCTTAATTAGTCGTTGGTGATGTGATGATTCAAAGACCGCCGAGTGAAAATCCAAATCAAATTGGCTAACTACTTTTGGAGTTCGTTGCTTTTCGGTGACTTTGGAAAATCTTGTGAGAATCTCCTCTAGGGCCACGAAATCGGCCTCGGTGGCATTTTTGCAGGCCCATTGGATTGCCAGGACCTCAAGGGCTTTTCTCATTGAATAAACTTCTTCAATATCTTCTTCGGTCCAAATCGCAACCCGAGCTCCCTTGTGGCGCTCGATTGTTACTAGACCCTCGCGCTCTAGGCGCATAAGCGCTTCTCGAACTGGACCACGCGATACACCTAATTGAATCGCCAGACCGTCTTCAGCGATCTTCATGCCGGGTTCTAAATCATGTGAAAGAATCGCATCCCGTAGATCGTCCGTCACCACATCTGAGAGCACTCGTCTTGAGGCAAGTGCCAAACTATTGGACTTAATTGCCATTTTCATCCTCAATTAATAATTGTAAATATCAACGGCGTTGTTGTTTGTTAACAACAATAGTGTAAACAGGCTAAGACGATTTACCTCGCCAGGCACCGAGTGGACGCGCCTCGATTCTTGGACTCTCTTAGTAGTCCCCAAGAGTTCCGCCAGCGTTGTAGGCAAGGTTTCCACCGTCAACTGGGAGAATTGAGCCGGTAATCATGGCTGCGGCATCACTTGCCAGGAAGTGCACTGCCGCCGCGATGTCTTCTGGCTCTGCGACTCGGCCTAGGGGGATTCCTCGCAAGAGCAGGTCCATGAGGGGTTTCGCCTTCTCTCCCTCTGTTTCGACCCAATGGCGCCACCCTGGGGTGTTAACCGAGCACGGTTGAATGGCATTGACTCGAATCTTAGATTTTGCCCATTCAATCGCTAATTCTCGGGTGAACTGGATAACCCCGCCCTTAGCGGTGCTGTAGGCAAAGTTGCCACGTCCGATGGCAGAACTTCCGGCGATAGAGGCAATGTTGACCACCACCCCGGGCTTTTTCGCCGTTAAGAGCAATTTTGAGAATTCTCTCGCACATAAGAAATATCCGGTCAGGCTTATGGTCAGGACTCGATTCCATTCCTCCAAGGTGGTGTCTTGGGGTGGAGTGTGAATCCCTGCGGCAGCGTTGTTTACCAAGATATCTGCTTGACCATATTTTTTCGAAATGTAGTCAAAGTAAGAAATGACACTCTTTTCAATTGAGGTGTCACACACAAATGTATCGACCTTGGCTCCCAGCTTTTCAAGTTCAGCCTTGCCCGCCATCAGAGCAGATTCGTTGATATCTGACATGACGATGGTTGCGCCACTTGTCCCCAGTTGCTTACAAACTGCCAAACCAATTCCGCCAGCCGCGCCGGTAATTGCGACGACCTTTCCGGAGATGTCAAAAATAGATGCGCTCATACATTCCTCCTTTTAATGGCTCTCAATGGTTCCGTGTGACTCTCTGTCTCCAAATGAGTTAGTAAGACATTACTTGTTTGACGGCCTTGATAATCGAAGCAACGGTGGGAATTGCGGCATCTGCCATTGCTGGATTTGCGCTGATAGGCGCACGCGCTCCACCCACTCGAACAATCGGTCCTTTAAGAGAACTGAAATTGCGTTCGGTAGCGGTAGCTGCAATTTCGGCTGTAATCGAACCAAACATTGGTGCCTCATCTAGCACGACAACGCGGCCGAACTTCTTGACGGCATCGTTGATCGCTTGCTCGTCGAGGGGATAGAGGGTGCGCAGATCAATTATCTCAACGGATACTCCCTCTGCTTCCAAAGTTTGAGCGGCCTTTTGCGCGGTAACCAAGGAGTATCCGTAACTGATGATTACGGCGTCGGTTCCCGTACGAATACTCTTCGCTTTGCCGAATGGAATGAAGTAATTTTCATCTGCAATCTCGCCTCTAATACCGGATAACTTCTTATGCATCAAGAAAATAACTGGATCTTCCGCGCGAAGGGCTGTCTTAATGAGTCCCTTAACATCCATCGGAGTCGAAGGCACCGCAACCGATAGTCCAGGAGTTGAAGCAAAGAGTGATTCTAGAGAGTTGCAATGGTGTGCCCCGCCAAGTGCCACTCCTGAGGTAGCGCGGATGACTAAGGGCACTTTGCCGTTGAACATGAAACGAATTTTCGCTGCTTGATTGAGAATCTCATCCATTGCACCGAACGCAAAATCGATGAAGTTCAGATCCACGATTGGATGGCATCCATACATTGCTGCTCCAACGCCCGCAGCGACCATTGCGGCCTCCGAAATCGGAGAGTCCTTAACTCTTTCGTGACCGAATTCTTGAGCGATTCCCTTAACCTGGGCGAAGTGCCCTCCACGTTCGATGAGATCGGTACCGAGGATAAATATCCCTGGATTTCGCTTCATTTCTTCGCGAACGCCGGACTGAAATGCTTCCGAGTAGTTTGGGTTCTGAACCTTCGGGGCGGTTGTAGGTGCGGTCGTCATAGTTGAACTCCCAACTTTCCTGAATCAATGTCATCGTAAATAGTTGAAATATCGGGCTCTGGTGAGGCGTCCGCAAAAGCGACAGCATCTTCAATTTCAGCGCGAACTGAGGCGCGCATCTCATCAATAGCGGCCTGGTCTGCATAACCGTTTTCAATTACGACGGCTGTGAAATGATCGATGGGATCTTTTGTCGATTTCCACGTATCAATTTCTTCTTGGGTTCGGTACTGGCCCTTCTCTCCGACGTTGTGACCGTAGTAGCGGTAGGTGAGGGCGTTAATGAAACTTGGACCTTCGCCAGCCAAGGCACGTTCACGCGCTTCAGAAACATATTTCCGAACTTCTAACACGTCCATTCCATCGATATTGAAAGCCTTCATTCCAAAACCTTCAGCCCTTTTGGCGAGATCCCCGCCACCTGTTACGCGACCAACGAAGGTTTCTACGGCGTATTGATTATTGTCCACGACGACGATTAAGGGGAGCTTCCAAATAACGGCCATGTTGACGGCTTCCCACGTTCTACCGGTGTTCATTCCACCATCGCCAATAAAACCTACGGATACTTTCTTGTCACCTTTCTGCTGAATACCAAGGGCTGCTCCCATCGCAATTCCGACTCCAGCTCCGACAATTCCATTGCCACCGAAGTGTCCCTTTGTGACATCACCTAAGTGCATTGACGCACCACGTCCACCGGAGATTCCTGTTGAACGAGTAAATAATTCCGCCATAATTTCGCGAGAAGTGAAACCTTTCGCGAGAGTGTGGTGATGGGATCTATGAGTTGTTGCAATCACATCAAGAGGTGCAAGTGCAGACAGAACGCCAACAGCCACCGCCTCTTGACCTGAAGAGTTGTGCATTCCACCCGAAACTTTTCCACGCAGAGATAATTTATCTGCCGTCTCTTCGAAATCTCTGATGACCATCATCTGACGTAGCAAGCCAAGTGATGTTTTCTTATCTGGGATTGTCATGCTTCCGCCTCACCTGGGGCTAGAACGACACACAGGGTATTTCCTGCGGGCACTTCGTCATTTACTGCGTACATATGTTTTCCGAGAACACCAGAAGTTTCTGCTGGTAGGTCAAGAGTTGTTTTATCAGTTTCAATGACGGCGACAATGTCACCGACATTCACCTGATCCCCTGGCTGCTTGAGCCATTCGAGAAGTACTGCGTTATCCATTGCCATTCCTAGGGCTGGCACAAAGATCTCTTCCATTAAACTTCCTCACTTCTTCTCGGATTCTGCATTTAAAATGGACCAACTGCGAAGAGGCCATTGTGGATCTTTTGCTGCGTAATGAAAGTAAATACGTCCTGCAAGCCCCATTCGATGAGGCGGGGTCCCGAACTTTGCGAATACCAAGCCATGTGAGGGGAGATAAGAAGATTCTTCGTCCTTCTTAGAATCGAATCGATAGGAAGAGGTTCTTTTTCAAATACATCCAGACCGGCACCATCTAGATGTCCACTCTCGAGTGCCTCCACGAGTGCATCCTCATCAATCAAACCACCACGAGAAACATTTACCAGAATCGAGCCTTTTTGCATGAGGGCCAATTCGCGCTTCCCAATCATGTGGTGCGTCGCCGGCATATAGGGAGCGTGCATGCTTATAAATTTAGATTGCTCAAGCAGTTCATCCAGATTCTTGACCATCGTAACTCCTGGAATCTCCTCCGTAATTGCTGGGTCATACCCTAAAACGTTTTTGAAGAAAGGACTCATTTTATGAATAAAGTTTCTGCCTATACGTCCGCAACCGATAACCCCAAGGGTTGAGTCTTGCAATGAAGCGGTTTCGGCAATTTGAATTGCCGGAAGCCATTGACCATCGCGCGTTGTCAACGTGGCCTGCATGACTCCACGATGAAGTGCG
>JAPLBP010000090.1 GCA_026392695.1 Actinomycetota bacterium
AGAAAGTCCCAACACCTGGGGCAAAGGAACTTGAAAATAGTTACCTTCACCCTCAAACGCACAAGGGTAGTGAAAGTTATCGATTCAAAAGCGTGAGGTTGACTCAGGGCGAATACGTAATTGTTGCGGGATCTTTGGGGGCGATTAATTCGCAATACCGATCTGATCGCATCAGATTGCTCTTGCTAATTTTGCTTTTTTTGCTACTTGCTTCACTGGCAACGTGGGCGTTCGTTCAGCGTGACATACAAAAAATCGAAGATCTCATCGACTCTGCCACTGAGATTTCTAACGGAAACACTGAAATTGAAATTGTCGCCGGCGAGGGAGATTCAGAAGTTGATCAACTTTCCGATGCCTTAAATCGGATGGTGGTTGCTCTTCGTCGAACCGCAGAAATTGAGGAAGCGTCATCGAGAAGAATGCAAGATTTTCTAGGTGATGCCTCGCACGAATTGCGCACTACGCTAACCGTCGTAAAGGGTTATGTAGAGCTTCTATCTGGAACAAATCTCGATGACATTGAGCAAAGAAAGCGTGCTTTTAGTCGAGTAACTTCCGAGATATTGAGGATGGAATTCCTCATCAAGGACCTCCTGTTTCTGGCGGAATTTGGCATGACGCCAGAGCGTTCACAGGATGAAGTCAACCTTTCCGAAATGCTGAATTCCCACATTGCGGATTTTGCCTTGCTCAATTCACTCAGAGATATTTCCCTCGATATCGAGCCAGGAGTCGAGATTGAAGGATCAGCGCCACATCTTGAGCGCTTGTTAGCGAATATTTTCGGAAACATAACCCGCCATACTCCGCCAGAAGCTCCTGTACGAGTTACCTTGACGAAGGTCGGGAAGGGCCTTGAAATGTGTATCGAGGATGGGGGACCCGGGCTTCCGGAGGCTGCTTACTCAAACGGCGTGCAGAGTTTTCAACGATTTGATAAATCTCGTTCGCGCGAAAACGGCGGATCGGGATTGGGGATGAGCATAATTTTTGCCATCGTTAACGAACATAATGGCAAGGTGGTTCTCGGAAAAAGCACTTTGGGCGGACTAAGAATTCATGTTTTCTTTGATAACTTGAAGCTATGAGTATCGAATTATCTGACGCGTTTAAGGATGCATGCGATCTCATTGAGGATACGAAAAACCTTGTTCGTGTTGTTCTTTCTGGCGAGCGCCGCGGGATGAAGCCAGCGTTTATCCGAGTTGATTTGAGACCTGTCCAAATAAAAAACCGCTCGTTCATCCAAATGGTGACTAGCGATGGGCGACAGGACACAACAACAAATCTTGAGCCTTCAGAATTTCGAGCGACCGAATTACTCGAGTCAGGCTTTGCAAATATTCTTGTGGAGCATGTAAAGGGAACAATGAATATTCGAGTTACAAAAAAACACGGCGCTCTTGTTCAGTTAACTCAGAGCGAGAAAAAACAGGATCTGCGTCATGATCGAGTGAAATCCAGATTGCTTGATCCCTCTGACCCTTTTTTGATTGAAGTCGGGATTTCAGATAAATCTGGACAGATCAAGCCAACCCGTCAGGATAAATATCGGCAAGTGGAAGAGTTTCTCCGACTCTTGGCTCCTTCATTAAAAAGCGCACTTGAAGCTGGTCACATTGACCGACCAACTGTTGATCGGCCTCTTTCGATTGTTGATTTGGGTTGCGGAAGTGCCTATTTGACGCTGGCTACTCACCAATATTTGAGAAGTATCGGCATCTCCGTTCGTGTGGTTGGAATTGATATTCGTGAAGATTCACGCGCAAAAAACAGCGCTATTGCTCGGCAATTGGGGATCGAATCAACGATTGAATTCCGTTCTGAGGAAATTGCCAATACGAGTATTGAAAGTGCAGATATGGTGTTGGCTCTGCATGCATGTGACACCGCCACCGATGATGCCCTTGCTTGGGCCGTGCAACATGAAGCGAAATTGATCTTCGTCGCCCCGTGTTGCCATCACGATTTACAGCGTCAAATAATCGATATTCCAGAGCC
>JAPLBP010000070.1 GCA_026392695.1 Actinomycetota bacterium
ACAATTCTTTTTCCTCTCGTGAAACCTGAAGTTGAATAAGATGATTGAGATTCGTCCAGCTCGCACGAGAGATGTAAAAGGAATTAGAAAGTTAATTGACACCTACACGGTGCAACGTCTTTTGCTTTCGAAAGAGACGGTCACTTTGTACGAAAGCGTTCAAGAATTCACCGTTGCGATCGAAGCTGGCGAAGTTGTTGGTTGCGGGGCTCTTCACGTCCTCTGGGAAGACTTGGCAGAGATTCGCACGGTAGCGGTTGCTGCACATCTGCGTAGGCAGGGCGTGGGCCAACGAATTCTTGATGCCGTCATTGATCGAGCAAGAGCAATCGGCGTCAAACGAATCTTTTGTCTGACATTTGAAACAGAGTTTTTTGGACGAAACGGGTTCGAAGAAATTCAAGGCACCCCAGTTGAGCCCGAGGTATTTAGCCAACTTCTTCACTCATACGACACAGGTATTGCTGAGTTCCTTGATCTTGAGAGCGTGAAACCCAATACCTTGGGAAATACCAGAATGCTCAAAATTCTCTGAATTTCTGAGCACGACTAAAATGGTTCAAAATTCTGTGATTCTTACTTTTGGGGCATAAATTCCAAGGTTTAGGGGTTACAACTGAGGCAATTGAGGCATTCGTGCCTGTTCCGTTAGGCTTGGAAGATTAGAAGAAAAGGGGTTTAAGCCATGTTTGAGCGCTTTACAGATCGAGCCAGACGAGTAGTCGTCCTTGCTCAAGAAGAAGCACGCATGCTTAACCACAATTACATTGGCACCGAGCACATTCTTCTCGGCCTCATTCACGAAGGCGAAGGCGTTGCTGCCAAAGCGCTCGAATCCCTTGGTATCTCCCTGGAAGCTGTCCGCTCGCAGGTTGAAGAGATCATCGGTCAGGGTCAACAAGCACCTAGCGGACATATTCCTTTTACTCCTCGCGCGAAGAAAGTTTTAGAGCTCTCTCTTCGTGAAGCTCTGCAACTTGGTCACAATTACATTGGAACCGAGCACATCCTTCTTGGTCTGATACGCGAAGGTGAAGGGGTTGCCGCGCAAGTACTTACAAAATTAGGCGCCGATCTTTCTCGAGTTCGCCAGCAAGTAATTCAACTTCTCTCTGGCTATCAAGGCAAAGAGACGGTGACCACCGGCGGTCCAGCAGAGGGAACTCCATCAACTTCTTTAGTGCTTGATCAATTTGGGCGCAATCTCACCCAAGCGGCGCGTGAAGGAAAACTTGATCCTGTAATTGGTCGAGAAAAAGAGATTGAACGAGTAATGCAAGTGCTCTCTCGTCGTACCAAAAACAATCCCGTACTGATCGGCGAGCCTGGCGTTGGAAAGACAGCCGTAGTAGAGGGTCTAGCACAGGCAATTGTTAAAGGTGATGTTCCTGAAACTCTCAAGGATAAGCAATTGTATTCACTCGACCTCGGCGCGTTGGTTGCGGGAAGTCGCTACCGTGGAGATTTTGAAGAACGCTTGAAGAAAGTTCTCAAGGAAATTCGCACTCGTGGCGACATCATTCTTTTCATCGACGAGATCCATACCTTGGTCGGTGCCGGTGCTGCAGAAGGTGCAATTGACGCAGCCAGCATTTTGAAGCCGATGCTTGCTCGCGGCGAACTTCAAACTATTGGCGCAACGACGCTAGATGAATATCGAAAGCACTTGGAAAAGGATGCGGCCCTTGAGCGACGTTTCCAACCTATTCAAGTAGCCGAACCTACTCTTGCTCACACAATTGAGATCCTTAAAGGTTTACGCGATAGATACGAAACTCATCACAGAGTTTCAATCTCCGATGAAGCACTTGTCGCTGCTGCAACTTTGGCAGATCGTTATGTTTCCGATCGTTTCCTTCCAGATAAAGCGATTGACCTCATTGATGAGGCTGGGTCGCGTCTTCGCATTAGACGAATGACGGCACCTGCCGAATTGCGTGAATTCGACGACAAGATTGCCAACGTCCGTCGCGAAAAGGAATCGGCCATCGATGGTCAAGATTTTGAGAAGGCTGCTGGTCTTCGGGATACTGAAAAGCAGTTGATGACGGAGAAATCCGAGCGTGAAAAAACGTGGAAGGCCGGCGATCTTGACGTTGTAACAGAGGTCGATGAAGAGCTCATCGCAGAAGTTCTCTCCATCGCAACGGGTATTCCTGTATTTAAATTGACTGAAGAAGAAACTGCTCGTCTTCTTCGAATGGAAGAAGAGTTGCATCGTCGAGTGATCGGACAAGATCAAGCGATCAAGGCTCTTTCTCAAGCCATTCGTCGTACGCGCGCTGGGCTAAAAGACCCCAAGCGTCCGGGCGGCTCGTTCATTTTTGCCGGTCCTTCAGGAGTTGGTAAAACCGAGCTTTCAAGAACGTTGGCGGCATTCCTCTTTGGAAGCGCTGATTCTCTTATTCAATTGGATATGTCTGAATATTCAGAACGTCACACCGCATCACGTCTCTTTGGTGCACCTCCCGGATATGTCGGATATGACGAGGGTGGGCAGTTGACGGAGAAAGTTCGTCGCAAGCCATTCTCTGTGGTCCTTTTCGATGAAATTGAAAAGGCGCATCCAGATATTTTCAACTCACTCCTCCAAGTACTTGAAGATGGACGACTAACGGATTCACAAGGTCGCGTCGTTGACTTTAAGAACACCGTCATCATTATGACTACCAACTTAGGTACGCGTGATATTTCCAAGGGCGCCGGACTTGGTTTCGCAAACTCCGAAGATGAATTATCAAATTACGAACGCATGAAGGCCAAGGTCGGCGATGAACTTAAAACTCATTTCCGTCCTGAATTCTTAAACCGTATCGATGACATCATCGTCTTCCATCAATTAACTAAGCCAGAGATTATCCAGATCGTTGACCTGATGATCACCAATCTTGATGATCGTTTGAAGGCTAAAGACATGGGAATAGAACTCACTGCGGCAGCAAAAGAGTTGCTGGCAGCTCGTGGCTATGATCCGACGATGGGTGCGCGGCCGCTTCGCAGAACTATTCAGAGAGAAATTGAAGATGCCCTTTCTGAAAAGATTCTCTTTGGCGAACTCAAAGCTGGCGAAATCATTGTTGTTGACATCGTTGGTGAAGGTACGGATGCGAAGTTTACATTTGCTGGAGCGCAAAAATCGCTCATGCCTGATTCTCCGAGCGATCTGACTGAAACTCCTACCGCTTAAGTATCTTCGCCCACTTAACGTTTCCGAGGGCCACAAGTCCAAGGACCAATAGGGCTTGAACTGCAATTGCTTTTGGAGATGTCATGCCATTTGTTATTAGTTCGCCGATGGACGTTGCTTTGAGTGCGTGGGCACCTGACACGTAGATCGAGTATGAAACGAGGCGCCCTCCAGCGAAAACTAGTAGCAGAGGCTTGAGTTTGAACGTTTTAATGATTCCAGCGCCTTCAAAAAGTTGTGCAGAGGAGACTGGTGAAATGAAGAAAAGCGTCATTAGCCCAAATGCACGACCTGAGTGCTCCGTTATGTATAGGCCCACGGCTTCCATATTTGCGACATACCCTTTTGGCAACCACCGGCGGATTGATCGGAAAGTGTGCGCGAGCACCGCTCTTCCGGAGGTTGCGGCGATGACTCCTAATGGGACGAGCACAATTGGCTGTAGATCATGCTTTAGCGTGAAGAACACCAAGATCGCCCACGTGGGCGGAGCAAAGGCCGGCAATAGATTTGCAAACAGGATAATTCCAAAAGCCACAGCATATTGACTCACGTACCTAGCCTATTGGCTTTAGCTCATCTCGCGAAGAGACTAAGCAGGAAGGCTAAATACTCCCGATTCTTTGATTGAAATCAATCCATCTTTCACCAATGACGAAAGTGCCTTCTCCATTTGAGAATCCTCGCTCCATAGCTTTTTCAATTCCGCTTCTGTGAGTGAACTATTCTCGCGAAGTGCTTGGACAACTACGCCTCTACATTGACGATCTGTTCCATGCCATGTTTGAGTTTTGCGCGAATTAGCTGATATCGGAAAACCCTTTTTTCTCCAGGCGCAGCGAGAGTTAACAGGACATGATTCACACGATGGCTTGCGAGAGGTGCAGATAAGCGCCCCCAACTCCATTGTGGCTGCGGCCCAAATGTGGGCGATCTCTTCAGGCAGGAGGCCACCTCGTGATTCTTTTTCAACTTTAGTTAAAGCCAAGGCGGGAAATTCGACTCCATCAATAAGGCGTCCAAACAGGCGTCGAACATTGATGTCCAGAACAAGGGATCTTTGTTCGAATGCGAAAGCAGATATTGCCGCGGCCGTGTATTCACCGATGCCAGGAAGCTTTTTGAGAACTTCTTCACTAAATGGAACTTCATTATCAAAGTCATTTGCAATTATTTTGGAGCACTCGTGCAAGCGAAGCGCTCGTCTGGGATAACCCAAACGACCCCAAGCCGTAATTACCTCGGCAGTTGTTGCAGATGCTAGGTCCGAAGCTGTGGGCCAGCGTTGCATCCATTCGTTCCATTTTGGAAGTACGCGGCTTACTGGTGTTTGTTGCAACA
>JAPLBP010000033.1 GCA_026392695.1 Actinomycetota bacterium
GCGGACGCTCGAAATGGGATCTGATCTCAATCCTGAATATGTTGAGGATCAGCTAATGAAAATTGCCGATGATCCAGTCAAGTTCGTTGAACTTCAGGAAGATCCCGATGGGCTCGGGGGCGACGTGCCACTTCCCGATGGATCCTTCGTTCCTCGCCTTCCTGGTTTTACACGTTGGATCTGGGATGGCGAAGTTTGCGGCTCCATCAACTTTCGATGGCAAAAGGGAAGTACGGATCTGCCAGATTATTGTTTGGGACATATCGGATATGGCGTCTTTCCGTGGAAGCGCGGGCGTGGGTATGCCACAGAGGCGCTAGGTCAACTATTGCCAGAGGTCGTAAAACTTGGGATGCCGTTTGTCGAATTCGTGACTGATCCCGAGAATGTGATCTCTCAAAAAGTGATTCTGAAAAATGGGGGAGTTCTTCATGAAAAATTTGAAATTACTCCATTGCGCGGAGGCGGAGATGGTTTACGTTTCCGCATCTACTTTTAGCGCGATTTCACTCCGCCCCTAGGAAAAAGGCTCGATCTATGTGAACCTTTTGACCCTTGATCTCGTTGTAGCCAGTGAGGAGGAATCTATGCCCGCCAGGGACGATGAATTATTGATCGCGCTTCAGGAGTCGCATGGACCCTCGCTTATTCGGTTTGTGGCTCATATGACCCACGATACGAATTTTGCAGAAGACGTCGTTCAGGAAGCTCTATTAAGGGCATGGCGACGTCCCGAGGTGCTGGTTCTGAGCGATGATTCCGCTCGGGCATGGCTCTTTACCGTTGCGCGCAATCTCGTCATCGATGACCGAAGGAGCGCTCGCTATCGCCATGAGGTGCCGACGGATGTTGTCCCAGAGACGGGCACCGAAGATGAAACCAACTCCGCTTTGGATGCATGGATCCTCTCGGATGCCCTATCCAATCTTTCGGAGCATCATCGAAAGGCAGTGGTCGCCGCCTACTACCTTGGCCAATCTGTAACTGAAATATCTCGTCAAGAAGGAGTGCCGGAAGGCACGATCAAATCTCGTCTCCACTTTGGGCTTCGCGCTCTGAGACTTTCCCTGCAAGAAAAAGGTGCGATTCAATGAACGATCTAGATCAATTCCGTGATTGGGATGCCGCTTACGTACTTGGTGCACTGAGTAGCGATGAACGCCGTATGTATGAAAAACATATCGAGCAGTGCGCCGCCTGTTCAACTGCTGTAACAAAACTTGCTGGCATCCCCGGTTTTCTGGCAAAAATTAGCCCCGATCAAGCGAGTGAAATCGTTGAATCTCCACTATTCGTAGGAGAGAGCCGGACAAACGTTAGCTCTATCCAAAAACTTGCGGCGCGGGCTATTCAAAAAAGACATGCGCTTCGCCGTCGAGTACTAAGTGGGATGGCGGTTGCGGCTGCATTTTTGATGGTTATCGGCGTGGGTATTGGCGTTCATATTCAAGAACATCAAGCTAACTCTGCGAGTGCGTTTACAACACTTGCACCGGGCACTCCAATTTCCTTCGTCCGATTTGGATCGGATGCAATGCAAGTAAAGATGCAAATGGCGAGCAAAAAATGGGGCACGCAGTTTCAGTGGAACTGTACCTACACTGAAAATCGAACAGAATCTCAAGAACCAGAGTCATACGACTTAGTGGTTACGGATCCTTCGGGAGCAAAGATCGTCGTAGCCACGTGGCGCGAGATAGGAAAGGCCGCCGCTGGCTTAGTAGCCGCGACGAGTATTCCCACGTCAAATATTCGTGCCATTGAAATTCGCACAACGGGAGATAGTAATCCCATCTTGAAAGCGGATATCTAGCCACCTCCCTTACGAGCTTCCTTCCCCTGGGCTCCTAAGTGAGGGAGTTCTTCTTTAGGAGATCTCGGATCTCCATTAAGAGTTGAACATCTTCAGCTGGTGGCGCAGGGGTTACTTTCGCCTCAGCCTTTAGTTTCGAAGAGATCCGATTCATTGGTGTGACAATGAAGAAATAAAGCACCGCGGCAATGATGACGAAATTCAGAATAGCGTTGATGAATGCGCTCCAATCAAACGGCACCCCATTGATGATGAATGCCCCACCGTGCACGCCACCACCCCCGACGAGCTTAATCAATGGTTCGATAAATGATTTTGTTAGTTGAGTTACGATCCCACTGAAAGCGGCACCGATCACCACCGCAATTGCCAAATCGACGACATTGCCGCGCATTATGAAATCTCGAAATCCTTTAATCATGCTTTTCTCCCACTAATAGTCCGATAAGCGAGTAATTTACTCGTACCACGAAGAAAGCGGGAGAGTCATGGGCGAGATGGTTACGTTTGCAAGCAATGGCGGCACGTGTTCTGGTTATCTTGCCTTGCCCTCCAGCGGACAAGGTCCGGCTGTTATCGTGATTCAAGAGTGGTGGGGTTTGGTAGGGCACATCACAGATGTCGCAGATCGATTTGCTGAATGAGGACATGGCCTTTGAGGAGGCGGAGGTCCCTCAACCTTCCGTGCGCGAGATCGATTTGCTGAAGCTGGCTTTGTCGCTCTCGCTCCAGATCTTTACCACGGAGAAATTGCTAAAGAACCCGATCATGCGATGAAATTATTAATGGGCCTTGCTATGGATAAAGCGGCGCTGGATATTGCAGGGGCCGCAGACTACCTTTCCTCCCGATCCGAAGTGGTAGGGAAAGGAATAGGTGCGATTGGTTTTTGCATGGGCGGTTCACTGGCGCTGTGGAGCGGGACCTTATCTTCGAAGGTAAAGGCGACGGTAGCTTTTTATCCTGGAATGCCATGGGCACGTATGAATCCGATTTGGGAAAATTATTCTGGAAAGAGAGCCCTCATCCATTGTGCGGAGAGTGACGGAACGTCAAGCGCACCTGGCATTCAGGAAGCGCTTGCCGGAATTCGTGCAGGAGGGGGAATTGTGGAAGCCGTTGACTATCCAGGAACCCGTCATGCCTTTTTTAATAATGAACGTACGGAAGTCTTTGATCCGACTGCCTCGGAAAAGGCGTGGGATCGAACGATTGGTTTCCTGCGAGGGGCCATTCTCTAGACCTTTTTTTTAGGGGTGACACTCTCCACAACGGCTTCAAGATATTGCGCTGGGAAAAAAAATGGAGAACTCTTGAAGCGTTTCCTAGCGAAAGGAGCGTGTCATGGTTGATGAAATGACCCCCGTTAAGAAAAGCCATCGGGGAAGAAAAATATTTGGAATTGTTCTAGGTGTCTTTGTTGTTTTGATAGTCGCCGTTACCCTCATTGCAAATGCTGCTACCAAAGCACCGTTAGCTGCGAGTAATAATTTCCTACATGCCATGCAATCCGGTAGCGCCGAGAGTGCTTACAATCTTTTTTCGACAGAAGCAAAGACGACGGTCACACCTGCTCAATTCGACACAATCGTTAAGCAGGTCGGTCCAATTCTTAATGCCAAAGAGAAAGTGACTAACAAGAAAGTCGATGCCAAAACGGGTCAAGCCTCCACTTCTGAGATCACTTACGAAATTAAGGGAACCGATGGTTTGACGTATTCGCTCGTCGTCAATTTGACGAAAGAGGCAGACGCTTGGAAAGTCCTCAACTTCGATAGTAAGAAGAAGTAGGTAAGTTTCCAGCCAAACGTTCAACCGATTAGCGTGAAAAGGCGATGAATTCGCCGTTTTGCGGGATTTCGGGTGTCTAGAACTGGGCCGTCGCCCCGATAGACTCCCACTTTCTGGGGAGGCGAAAATGTGCGATAACGAGAAAGTCGCAATGCTGGGGCTCACCTACGACGATGTGCTTCTGTTGCCTGATGCCTCGGATGTTGTCCCGAGCGAGGTCGATACCGCCACCCGCCTGACCCGAACTATTTCTCTACGTATTCCCCTCATTT
>JAPLBP010000109.1 GCA_026392695.1 Actinomycetota bacterium
CTGAGACGAGGTCGAATTGCTTAGAGACAAGTCCCGGAATCAATCCTGCGAAGTCCATGTTCTTAATGACGAGTTGAAGTTTGAGTTGCTTGGCTAGAAGCGTGACAAGTTCAACGTCATAACCCGCTGGCTTGTTGTTGGCATCCAGATACATCTGTGGCTTGAACTGCAGCGTCATGCCGACAATCAATTTCCCTGGTGTCACCAGGTGGTAGGGATTGGCGACCGCGGCGCGTGCTGGAGGGGCGGCTGATGAGGTAGCAGGCACAGCGACAACTAGCATCGATGCTACTGCTAATCCTACTTTCCAACCGATATTCGTTTTCTTCATTTGTTACCCTTTCATCCCTTTGGTTGTTGATCCTGTCCTAACGCCGGTGCGTCAACAGGAACTCTCTCTATTCTTACTAGCCCGTTTTATTAATAAGGGCTTCAATCCTTTCCCTGCGTCGCCTGGTCAGTACATTGGAAAGTCTTCCCGATGGCGGGGTGGATAGGTTCTTTTCAATCGCGCGAAATATAAAATCGACGATAAACGCGAGTACTACGTACAAAACCGCGGCCGCGGTATATAAAACAAATGGCTGAAAATTAACAGAATTAAGATTCTGGGTTACGCGGACAACTTCTACCAGTCCAATCACCGCGAATGTGGAAGTGTCTTTCACCATTCCGATATACATACTTCCAATATTCGGAATGGCTATTTTAGTGGCCTGCGGCATGATGATTGAGACGAAAATCCTTATTCGAGTCATTCCTAACGCAAGCCCTGCCTCGCGTTGCCCCTTCGCCACGGCCATCAAAGCCGCACGGTAAATCTCACAAAAGAAGGCGGAATAGAGCAATGTAAGAGCAATGACTCCAGCTTGGTAAACCGTAAAGTTATGGCCAAAGAGAAGTGACCAACCGAAATAAACCCAGATAACACTCACCAGCGCTGGAATTCCACGAAAAACGCTTACATAGGACGAGGCAATTATCGCAACTGCTCGCTTGCTACTCATTCGAGCCAGCGCAAGAATCAAGCCGATCACAAGAGATATTACGAGAGAAGTAATCGAAACTTGGATAGCGGTGGCTAAACCCTTAAGAAGTATTGCGCGATTTTCCCAAATCAAAGACCAACGAAAATTGACTCCGTTTAGATTCATCTAAAGCACCGAACCAATGAATTGCTGGGCCCGCTCATTTGTCGAATTGTCGAAGAAGTCTCGACCGCCCCTGGCAACCACATAGCCATCTTCCATGAACACGTTGAGGTCACCGATCTCACGCGCAAAATTCATCTCATGAGTTACAACCACCATCGTCATTCCAGTTTGAGCGAGTTTTCTCATCACTGCCAAAACCTCACCTACAAGTTCTGGAGCAAGGGCTGAGGTGGGTTCGTCAAATAACATAATTTTCGGATCAAGGCTTAGAGCACGGGCAATTGCTACACGCTGTTGCTGGCCTCCCGATAACTGACTGGGGAAACTCGCCGCCCAAGGAAGAAGTCCTACGCTTTCCAATTCGGAAGCCGCGCGCTTCTCGGCATCGTGTAGCGAAATTTTACGAGTTGCTCTCAGCGGTAATGCAATATTCTGCAGAGCAGAAAGATGAGGAAACAAATTGAATTGTTGAAAAACCATCCCAACATAGCGACGAAGCTCTAGAGGTTTTCCGCGCTTTACCTGAGGACCACCTTTTACCCCAGGACCGTATTCCGTCCCGAGAATTTTTATTGAGCCGCTATCTGGCTCTTCGAGCAAATTTATGCTTCGAAGCATCGTTGATTTTCCCGAACCAGATGGACCGAAAATAACTACGTGTTCGCCCTTTTTAACTACAAGATCTACGCCATGAAGTACTTCTCTTGTTCCAAAAGATTTATGGACGCCTTTAAGTTCAAGCAATACAGAATCATTGGATTCATCAGAACTCTGCATCGCCATTGTTGCGCCGCTCTCACCTTCTATGTTCACATCGCGAACACGACTTTGCTCCGTGTCACATCATTCTGTGTCGACTGTATGAAAGTCAAGAAGGATAGATACGTGTTTTCCCGTGTATTACTTAGGGTCTATTCATGTCGGACGTATTACATTTATATTTCATGTGCGTCGAGATGATAAATAATCGTTATAAAGCAGCGTTCGCAATGCGAACCATCCACAATGAGCTATTTACGTGCCACACTTGCTGCATCGAAGGGACTACAAAAATATGCCAGCCTCATTTTCTGCCACTGAGATTTCCGACCGCGTAAATATTTCGGAACAACTTTTTCGATATTGTTATTTTTTCGACTCAAACAACACTCAAGGACTGCGGTCACTTTTCACCGACGATGCTGTAGTCGATTACGGTCCCGAAGTACCTTCTTTGGTTGGAATCGAGAACATCATGGCATCGATCTCAAAGGGTTTAACCAATACCTTCTTGGCCACCAGCCATCACTTATCTAATGTCATGATCGAATTGATTTCCGCCGATTCTGCCCAGTCAACTTCATATGTTTATGCGTGGCATAAATATCACGCGAAGCCAGAAATAGGATTTCTATGGGGTCAATATTCTCATGCACTTCGACGAGAAGGGGGTGAATGGAAAATCTCATCCCTAACATTGCGTGCGGTTGCAACAGAAAATTTCCACCGAGGAACCATGCATCCTGTATTTAGGGCAACGTAAGGTTTCTACATTTAGCGAATGTACGACGCCCCATTGATATCTATTGTTGCGCCTGTTAGGTGTCGACAGCGCCCAGACGAAAGAAATACGACAAGATCACCAATATCTGATGGTGGAACTAACTCTCCAAGAACTAAGGCACTTTTCAATTTGTCCTCACCTCCCCTTTGAATAGCCGCTTCGTCAGCCATTCGAGTTTTGACAATTCCGGGCGCGATTACATATGCCAATACGCCATCTTTTGCGTAATTCTGTGCGATTGTTTGAGTCACTGCCTTTATTGCTGCTTTTGACGCGGCATAGGCGGGTAGTTCTCGAATTGCGGATCCTCGCTGGCCAGACCAACTGGACATTGATATAACAACACCGCCTCCCGAAGGCACAAAATGCCGAACGGATTCGCGCATAACGTTGGCCGCTTCGAAAACATTGATTTGCATAAGGCGTGCCCAATTCTCGTCCCACAACTCGTCTGCACCTTCAAAGGGAGTTTCTAGGTTGATGGCTGCGTTGTTGACGAGAATGTCAATGCGGGGCGCTAAGCCAAGGGCTTCGCGAAATACCCGTCGACCCGCGCCCGGTTTGGATAAATCAGCTTCTACAAAATACTTTCGATCCTCTGGCACCGATTGAAGTGCCTCTTCTGCGCCTTTTCGAAATGACCCATAGTGCGCGATGACCACGGCTCCTGCCTCACCCAACGCTTTCGCAGAGGCGGCTCCTATCCCCCGAGATGCTCCGGTTACAAGTGCACATTTGCCAGTCGAGTCATACATTGGGTAAACCTTCCTAAAGTAGTCCTGCGTCAACATTAATTATTTGCCCCGTTACGCCGCGAGCCAAGTCACTACACAAAAACAAGGCAACTCCAGCAACATCCTCGATGGAAGCGAGTCTTCCAAGTGCGGTTTGTTTGCTGAGCAATTCAAGGGCACTTTCCACGGAGAGATTCGTGTTAACTCCTCGACTTTCAATTCTGGAAAGTAGTGCCCCTGTAGCAATCGGGCCAGGGCCAATCGCGTTGACCCGAATCCCTGACTTACCAAGATCAAGCGCCGCAGAGCGCACAATTCCCAGTACAGCGTGCTTGCTCGCGACATAAGGAACAATATTCGCATCACCCTTCCAGGAATTAATGGAAGCGGTTACGACAACGGCTCCATCCGGGGTTCGCAGGAGCTTCGATCCGTACTTCAAAATAAGAAATATACCTCTGGAATTAACGGCCATGACTTTATCCCACACCTCAATAGATGTGTCCGCGATCGAAGCCCAGGAAGGGACGACCCCAGCGTTTGCAATGAGAAAATCGAAAGGCTTCATTTCCTCAGGCACGCTATCAATCGCCTCGCGAACTGATCCTTCATCCGTAACATCACATTCGAAAAAAATCCATCCTTGTTTCAATTCAGTTGGAGGTCGTAAATCCAAGATTATTCCCTGAGCTCCTGCTTTACTAAAAGCGTTGACCATACCCTCGCCAAGGCCAGTGGAACCTCCGGTAATCAGTAATGACTTACCCTCGAAATTAATGTTCGCCATCCGCACCTCCTCGATCGATTCATCATTAACAGTAGTACGCGAAAAGAAACTTTCCTATACAACATATATCAGTTATATTCCAACTAGCAAAGAAAATGCATAGAAAGGGATTTGTCGCAAAGTGATTCTTACACTCTCAGAAGCGATAAGTGAATTTGTCCACAACGGCGACTCTGTTGCCATGGAAGGTTTCACACATTTAATTCCCTTCACTGCAGGAGATGAAATTATCAGACAAGGACTTCGTGATTTAACGCTCATAAGAATGACTCCAGATCTTATTTATGATCGACTTATTGGAGCGGGATGTGCCTCGAAACTCATTTTTTCTTGGGGAGGAAATCCTGGCGTAGGTTCCCTACACCGATTTAGGGATGCCATTCAGAATTCATGGCCCCGCCCTCTGGAAATCGAGGAACACACCCACGCGGGTTTTGCGAATCGTTATTTGGCAGGAGCCTCCGGTTTACCTTTTGCAATTCTTCGTGGCTATCAGGGTTCAGATTTGCTAGAGCACACTCAGAACGTCAAACTCATCGAATGCCCGTTTACTGGTGAGCGACTGGCAGCCGTCAGAGCAATAAACCCAGATGTAACAATCATCCATGCACAACAAGCAGATCGTGAAGGAAATGTCCTTCTCTGGGGCATTACAGGAATTCAGAAAGAAGCCGCGCTCGCCGCGAAGAGAGTTATCGTGACCGTTGAGGAAATTGTTGATTCTTTTGAACCAAAGATGAATTCCACGATCATTCCAGCATTTGTTATTTCCGCCATTTGCGTAAGCCCGGGTGGATCACGCCCCTCGTACGCGCTTGATTATTATGAAAGAGACAATGACGCTTACATCGCTTGGAATACGATAAGTAAAGAGAGAGATACTTTTACAGAATGGCTGCAACGCGAAGTGCTTATGGGTCAAAAAGGTCCGGTCTCATGAGCAACCTTCTTGAATCAAAGGAAGTTTTGTGGTCAGCCGATGAAATGATGACGGTGTCTGCGGCGAGGTCCCTCACCAACTCGGATACGTGCTTTGTGGGAATAGGAATTCCTAGTACGGCAGCAATTCTTGCAAAGGCAACGCATGCACCTCGCTTGACGCTCATTTATGAGTCCGGAACGATAGATACGAATCCAACCCGGCTACCTCTTTCCATCGGTGATGGCGAGTTAGCACAAACAGCGTTAACTGTGGTGAGTCTTCCTGAAATATTTAACTACTGGCTGCAAGCGGGACGAATTAAAATTGGTTTTCTTGGAGCAGCTCAGATAGATAAATTTGGGAACATAAATACCACCATCATTGGTTCTTCTTACGATAATCCGAAGGTGCGTCTGCCCGGTGCGGGAGGTGCAACAGAAATCGCCGGAGCCTGCGTGAACACAACCATTATTTGCCGGCAGAGCACACGTACATTTCTCGAAAAGATCGATTTCATAACTTCCTGCGGTTTTGGCAGTGGCCCTGGTTCAAGACATGCATTCGGATTGACTGGCAATGGACCCAAGAACGTCATCACAGATATCGGAATTCTTGAACCAGATCCCGAGACCTGTGAATTAGTACTTACTCAAATTCATGAAAATGTGACTCGTGAGCAGGCCGTCGAATCCACCGGCTGGAATTTAAAGATCTCGGACAATCTCAAAGTTACTCAGCCTCCAACAATTCAAGAGCTGCAAATTCTGCGCGCCCTTAATGCACCAGCGGAATCTAAGCAATAAGACAGTTGGGCTAAATCTCAATACCCAAGGTCAAACGTCGGATTATTTGCGATAAGTTTTGTTAGCGCCAACAAAGCTTCATCACGTCGCATCACATTCTCATTCCACTCGTCAATTGGGAACAATTGATCGATATCCTGTGAAACTTGTTCCACCAGTTCTGGTGTCCAAGGATCGCTCTGCCCGCGAAGCGTCCCCATCCGTTCGTAAGAGGCTCCCATTCTTGCCACGTGCGCTTTTATCCCACCATGAACGTTCAATGCGCTTGTTGCAAACGGTCCCACAACCGTCCAACGCCGCGCCAATCCTTGAGTGACGATTCGATCCAAATCCGAAGCAGTGACGATGCCATCGCGAACTAAACAATACGCTTCACGAAGCATTGCCCCTTGCAATCGATTAAAAACAAAGCCTTCGATCTCTGAGTGCACAAGAATTGGACTCATGCCCATTTCTCGCAAGTTCAGCATCGTTTTTTTAACAATTTCAAGATCTGTGAAAGGCGCCGGCACCACTTCTGCGACCGGCAGCAGATAAGGTGGATTGCCGGGATGAACTATCAAGCAGCGCTCTTTATGTGTCACCTCTCTAGCAAACTCACTCGTCGTAATGGCAGAGGAAGAACTCGCCAAAATCACATGGCTATCCGTAAGGGCATCTAGTTTCTTGAAAATCTCCCGCTTTACTTCGATCCGTTCGGGCGCACATTCCTGGATGTATTCAGCGCCTCTCACTACCAATTCCAGGCTGTCACAATAGGAAATTCGCTCAAGTATCTGCGATACATCCTCTTTCAACAATCCGTATTTAGATAGCATGTTTAGCCGCACCTCGATATCACTGCGGGCTGAAATTAGTCGAGATGGATCGATATCAAAGAGCTGAACTGTCTTTCTGGCCCGCGCAAAAACTATTGCCCAAGCATTTCCTATGCTCCCAGAACCGACGACTGCGTATGTTTGAACCTTCTTCACTTGTTGCTCGCAGGATACTTTCTTTGGTATGCACGCCAAGTCGTAGCCCACTTTTTCGGATCATTAAGACCAGAACCATCCATCTTGTGAACCACTTGATTGTGAGGCGAAGTCTTTACTAAATCGGGGTTTGTCCGAGCCTCTTGACAAACGTGTGCGAGAACGTCGATCCAGTAGTCAATATCCTCAATCGACCACAATTCGCCTGCTTCGGGTGTGAACGGCTCAGGAATAAACCAAGGTTCGTGACTAAGCCAGTAAGCATCAACACCAAAATCCGTCATTCGATTTTGAACATCTAAGGTGGAGACGCCAGTATCGGCGGTCAACGCTCCTAACGAATAGCGAGTCATCTCGAGTCGTCGCTTTGTAAGTTCTGGCAATCCTTTCGTGATTCCAGGGATCTCCAGAAGTCTCTTCTCCATATAGTTATTGGCTAATACGGAAATATTCGCTGCGTCTCTTAAGCCTGCAGCTCCCATCGCTCTCGTCCACGCATAGGCACGAATGACGACGGGAACATTGCCCCAGAACTCACGTACACGCCCAATGCTGAGTGGTCCTTCTTTTTCTATAAAGAATTTGCCAGCGTCATTTTTACCGATGGTTGGTCCAGGAAGAAATGGTATGAGCGCTTCTGTACATCCATAAGCACCCACGGCCGGTCCCCCGCCACCTTTAGGACCGCCAAATGTCTTGTGCAGCATGAACATACAAGCATCAAAGCCAAGTTCTGCTGCTCGAATTCTCGTCATAAGTCCGTTGAAATTTGCGTGATCATAGAAACAGAGACCACCCGCTTCATGAACTATGTCTACCCACTCTTTGATATGTGGATTATAAATTCCAATGTCGTCTGGATTGTTCACCATAAGTGCTGCGGTACGAGGGGAAACTGCAGCCCGTAACGCTTCTACCGAGGCATATCCGTCTGCCTCAAGTGGCAGGGTGATCACCTTGAATCCAGCAGCGGCCGCGGTTGCAGGGCTAGAAGGATGTGCTTGCGCTGTCGTGATTATTTCATTTCGTATTGCGAGCTCTCCCCGCGATGCGTGATAAGCGCGAGTAATGCACGCTTGTGTGTACGCAGCGTCAGCTCCGCCACCTGCTTGAAAAACGAATTTGCTCATGCCTGATAATTCTCGAAGCAATTCATCGAAACGATAAACAATTTCCAAAGTACCTTGAAGCGTATCTTCATGCTGAAACGGATGTAATTGGGCGACAAATGGCTGATAGACCAAATTTTCCGTTACTCGAGGATTATATTTCATTGTGCACGTCCCGAAGAGGCTGACGCCCATCATGCCCATTGTCTGCTGCGACAAATGTATATAGTGCTTTTCAACTTCGAATTCTGATAACTCGGGAAGAATTGGAAGGCTTTGGCGTTGCATGTTTGGCGAAACTAAATTCTTTGCCTCTCCCACTACATCCGAAATCCCAGATTCGGTGCTCGGAAGTATTGCTCCCCGCCGTCCCGGAGATCCCATTTGCATTACGAGTGGTTCGTCCCAGGATGCTGCATGATAATTCTTCAACTTGATGGTGGTCATTTGATTGCCTCTCCCAGCGCTGCTACAAGTTGGTCGATGTCTTCCTTGGTATGAATCTCTGTAACGCAGTAGAGAACAGATTTGCCGAGTTCGGGAAAGTCGGATTGAAGATCTTTACCCGCAAAAATCCCAACGTCACGCAAACGAGAATGCAATAGATCCAAGCCGATAGCAACGTCGTCAAAATTGACAACAAACTCTTTGAAAAATCCTTCCGGCCAAAGGACTTTCAAACCTGGAATAGAGTTGATTCTTGTAGCTGCATAGTGACTTCGCTCAATTATCGAATTGCCTATATCTCGAAATCCTTGGGGTCCCATTAACGACATATACACAGCATTTGCGATCGCCCATAGGTAGACCGAGTTGCCGGTCCAATCCTTGCCCTGTTCACGAGAGCCATAGGAAGACTGCTCAAATAGCGTGAGTCCGAAGGCCATTTCCCCTTCGACTGATGTATTCGTCAAGCTCACCTGAAGGGTTGGGTACTCGACAGCGTATTTTTCCTCGTCTCGAGTTGCGATAAATCCGCCCACTCCACCTCCGCAATTCATGTGCACGCCGAGAGGCTGCGTTGTACCTACGACAATGTCAGCTCCGTATTCACTGGGAGGCACGAGAATGCCCAATGAAATGGGGTCCACCCCTACGATGACTTCTGCACCATACTCGTGCGCAAGCCGAGAAATTTCGAGTGCCTCGGATTCGACTACTCCTAAATAAGAGGGATTATCAAAATAGACCGCGGCTACCTCGTCACTGAGCTTCGCCTTCAAATCGTTCAAATCTATTCTGCCAGTTGCGGAATCCATATCAACCAAAACGATTTCAATATATCCAGTGAGTTCAGGAAGGGAGCAATAGGTTTTCATTACAGCGAGTCTTTCAGGATCTAGAGAACGAGGTAGAAGCACTTTGCTTCGCTTAGTTATTCTTGCCGCCATACGAATCGCATGACCGCCCGCCGTTCCAAAGCTGTACACCGGAAGACCGACAAACTCCATACCTACCAGTTCACCCAATTGACTTGCGAACTCAAACCACGCCTGGCTTCTTCCATGATCCGAAGAGGGCGTCCCCCATACGGGCGTCAGAAATTCGGCCCTCATAACCATTTCATCACAAATGGCTGGCACATAATGTTGCCAACAACCTGCACCGAGAAAATTAAGATTGTCTTCACAGTTCTCACTTTTTCGAAGAATGCCCGTCATGTGCCGGTACAGCGAGGACTCCGCACTCAATACCGGGCCTAGGTCGAAATCCCTTTTCGTCCGATGAGCAATTGGAATTTGCTCGAAGAGTTCCTCGATGTCACTCACATCTGCAACCTTCATCATCTGGTCAAAATTCCCGTTGTTAGAATTCGCCATGTATGGGTGCGGGGAAGGTTCCGTATTCTTCTTCATTGGTATCTCCTCAATCGGATTTCACACTGCTATCGATTCTTGCTGACATCTATCAGGAACAACAATTTGGCACATAATGCTCCGCCCAGGGGCAACCAGCACTTGGTGGTACCCCGCCAGTAAAGATTCCATACGCCCATCTCCCAAATCTACGTGCAAATGCGGCGGGAAAAGCCTTCCAATCTTATCTGCACTCGAAATAAGAATGACGTTTGTCGGCTTAACTGCTTCGATCACCTTGGAACTCACCTGCTGATTCCCCCGACCAAGGAGAAAACCCTGCCCACCGATGACACCTAGGAAAAGAATCGCATTTGGGTGTTCTTTTAGCAGTTCAAGAATTTCCTTCTCCGAAAGGTCACGGCCAATAATTTGATTTCCAAAAACTGCATCAACACCTCTGACATCACCGGCCAGCCCCATAGCAACTAATATCTTGTGTGTCGTAGTCCCTGGACCAAACAGGTAAAGCGACAAAGCATCCATAGAAGAAGCAAGTTCTTGGGCAAGTGCATCAATGCCTGCATCACCACGAGCGCTCGAAACTGATTTCGCCATTTGTAAGTATGCTTGCGAAAAAGGCGCAAGTGCTACTCCAAAAAATTCATCGGGAAGCCAAGCGTTTTCGACGCTATCTAGCACAACATCAAGAATCTCGACTCGATGTATTGGGGTTATCTCAGGTGTGACGACGAAGCGCCTCAGCAATTCACCTGCCGACAGAGGGCTAAAGGAAAAAACGCCGCTCCTCATTTTTACACCTGCTGGAATTCCAAGCATGGGGGTTCTGTCGCCAACCACCTCGAAGATGTCTCTTGCCGTGCCATCCCCTCCTGAAAAGAGAATGAGATCTACCCCGGAATTCAGCATTTCCTGGGCCGCACGCTTTGTATCAGCGCTACTCGCCACGCCTTGCGAAGAATAGTTAAGAAGTTCCGTCACGAAACCCAACGTTGAAGCAATCTCGCTCCCCATTACTCCTTGTGGCGTTACAAAAACAATCTTGTCTTTGAGATCTATAATCGAACTAAGTGTTTCCAGAGCCCTATCACGCGAAAATGGCAGCGCACCTAACTCTTGTGCTTTCAGATAAAGGTCTCCATCAGTCCCATGAAGCCCGACTTTTCCGCCCATGCCCGCTATTGGGTTAATAATTAACCCAATACGCATTAGACCTTGCCTCACGTAAAAACTATCCCCGGCCGATTTCCGCTGCAATTTGATCTGCCGCTTTTTGAGTGGTCTCAACCATGACGTCCAACTCGGATTCGGTAACCACAAACGGCGGAGAAAATGCAATTGTGTCCGCTGCAGGAAGGGCGCGAGTGATCACGCCGAGTTCCATCGATCGACGCGCAATCCTGACACCTATCTTGTCGGCAGGATTAAAGGCCTTTAGTGGGGACTTCGACTCTACAAACTCAACCGCCGCAATAAGACCAACTCCTCGCACTTCGGCCACCAGTGGGTGATCTGCGAAGACCGCACGCACTCGCTCTTGCAGATAGAGTCCAAGCTTCGCTGCTCTCTCGACAAGATGCTCTTCTTCGATAATGTCAAGATTTGTCATCGCGCTTTTGGTTGCCAATGGATGAGCTGAATATGTGTACCCATGTCCAAACACTCCTAATTTATCTCCTGCGTCTACAAGAACTCTCCAAACCTTCTCGGAAACTAAACAGGCCGAAAGTGGAACATAAGCCGAGGTGATTCCTTTAGCGACAGTGATGAGATCTGGCTTCATACCGAAATATGTCGATCCAAATCCAACGCCGAGTCTGCCAAACCCGGTAACAACTTCATCTGCGATAAGGAGCACGTCATATCGGTCAAGTACCGTTTGGATCGCGGCAAAATATCCATCAGGTGGCACAAGTACTCCACCCGCCGCCTGCAAGGGTTCTGCGATGAATGCAGCAACCGTCTCAGGACCTTCTTTCAGAATTAGATCTTCAAGATCCTTTGCCAGGGCTGCAGAAAACTCTAGGTCCGTCATCCCTGGTTCGGCTTCCCACAAACGGTGAGGTGCTCTCGTGTGTCGAATCATTGGAAGCGGCAGATCAAAACCTGCGTGCAAATTGTCTAAACCAGTCAGTCCTGCAGAAAGCACAGTCACGCCGTGATATCCGCGCGTTCGGGCAATGATTTTTTTCTTTAGAGGACGGCCAAGAGCATTGTTGTAAAACCAAACTAGTTTCGCTTGAGTATCGTTGGCATCCGAACCACTATTACCAAAGAACACTTTCGACATTGGCACTGGCGACATCCGAATTAATCGCTCCGCCAATTCTGCAGCGGCCTCGGTGCCCATGGATGCAAAAGAGTGGTAGTAAGAAAGAGTTTCGACTTGTTCCTTCATTGCCGCAGCCATACGAGTATTTCCGTAACCGATATTTACGCACCAAAGGCCAGCGAGCGCATCAAGAAATTTATTTCCGTCGACATCGACGAGCGTGGATCCCTTCGCCGAATGAAAGATCTTTGGGCCAGTTTGTTCGTGCGCCTTAAGGGCCGTGAAAGGGTGAAAAAAGGCATCCCGATCAAAACTCTTTAATTCCTCATTCCGAGAAGTGCTCATTTAGATTGCTCTGCCTTTCAATTTGTTCGGATTGCGAATTCTTCGCGCACTCCAATGTATCTAGCGCAGGATACGATGTCTACACTGAAAATGTGGCTTATACGACTTGTTTCGCCAAGCAAAGGATATAGAGATGACTGCAGAAACTTCGATACAACTCAAGGACAACACTTTACTTCGAGATCAACTCCTTATCGGCGGAAAGTGGCTTGCCGGTTCTGGAAATAACCGCAAAGAAATCAAAAATCCTGCGACAGGTAAAGTGATTGCTTCCGTTGCACTCGCTGAGGCTGTCGATGTCCAAAAGGCAATTCTCGAGGCGGAAGTCGGATTCAAAGTGTGGTCTGCGATGACAGTCATTGAACGAGCGAAGATCCTGAGAAATTGGTTCAACTTAGTCGTGGAAAATGCAGATGACCTTGCAACTATTCTGACAAGCGAACAAGGGAAACCTTTAGCTGAAGCGAAGGCCGAAATAATTTACGGAGCTGGTTTTATCGAGTGGTATGCGGAAGAAGGAAAACGCGTTTACGGAGAAACTATTCCAACAAATGTGGCTGGGCGTCGCCTCATGACCATTCGACAGCCAATCGGCGTCACTGCCGCCATCACTCCGTGGAATTTTCCAATGGCAATGATTGCAAGAAAAGCGGCACCGGCCCTCGCCGCGGGTTGCTCAATGGTGATCAAGCCTGCAACAGATACTCCCCTGTCAGCTCTTGCAATGGCTGAACTCGCTCAACGAGCAGGAGTGCCCAACGGAGTGCTCAATGTGGTGGTCGGAAATCCAAAGGTCGTCGCACACGAGATTACTTCTAGTCCGATCGTAAAAGCTCTAAGTTTCACCGGGTCAACTGAAGTCGGAAAACTTCTCATGGCCGCTTGCGCAGGTACCGTTAAGAAAGTAGCAATGGAACTTGGCGGCAATGCTCCCCTCATAGTTTTCGATGATGCGGACCTCGAGCTTGCAGTAGCGGGCGTCATGGGTTCAAAGTTTAGAAATTCGGGCCAAACCTGCGTGTGCGCTAATCGAATTTTCGTCCAAGCCGGTATTTATGATCGTTTCATTGCTCGGCTAAAAACGGTCGTAGAGCAACTTAAGGTAGGAGACGGTCTCCAAACGGGCACAACACAAGGCCCCTTGATCAATGAAAGCGCCGTAACAAAAGTTATCTCTCACATTGAGGATGCCGTTAGTAAAGGTGCATCACTTATCTCTGGTGGAGCCAGGGGCGACTTGGGAGGTACATTCTTCCAGCCGACAATCATTACCGACATTGATCCAAATATGCTTATTTGGAATGAAGAGACGTTTGGCCCTGTTGCCGGTATCGTCAAATTCGAAACTGAATCTGAAGTAATTGAAATGGCAAACGACACGCCTTTCGGACTTGCGGCTTACTTTTTTACACAAGATCTTGGAAGAAGTTGGAGAGTCGGCGAGAAACTAGAGGCAGGCGTGATTGGAATCAATACTGGCCTAATTTCTTACGAGGGCGCTCCATTTGGTGGCATAAAGGAATCTGGCGTCGGGCGAGAAGGCTCGATGCACGGAATAGATGAATTCCTCGAATACAAATACCTCTGCATCGATGGGTTGGCCGACAAATCCTAATTCTTTGGGATATTGACTGACAGATCAGTTTCGATGAGAAAAGCGGTTTGCTTAAGTTGTGGCAAGAAGTCATTGAGAAGCATGTCAACTGTTACGCGAGAAGCGTGCGCGCTGACATTAATGGCAGCGATTACTTTCCCTGCTTGATCTCGAACCGGAACTGCGACTGAGCGCACCCCTTCTTCCAATTCTTCATCGTTGATTGCCCAACCTTGAGTTCTCACTTTGTCGAGAACGCTAATCAATTCCTTGGCACCAACGACAGTATGAGAGGTGAGTTTCGGTCGCAAGGACTTGCCCAAGTAGTCGTCTAATTCCTTTTTGCTTAGCGCAGCTAGAAGTACTTTCCCCATTGATGAGGAATAAGCAGGAAGTCGTACCCCAACAGAAAGATTGACCGACATGATGCGATTTGCAGCCGCTCGACAAATGTAAATGATTTCTTCATCCTCTAGGACACTTGCTGAGCAAGATTCACGCAACTCATTGGTTAATACTTCAAGATGATTTTGCGCGACAGAAACCAAACTTACGGACGATAAGTATGCGTATCCGAGTTCAAGAACTTTTGGTCGCAAGAAAAAATCTCGCCCCGTGCTACCGACGTAATGCATGGACTCAAGAGTCAGAAGAAACCTTCGGGCAGTTGCGCGAGTAAGACCAGTTCTTTGGGCTACTTCAGAAAGAGTGAGTTTTACATTGAGTTCATTGAAAGCTCGAATGACTGCGAACCCTCTATCAAGGGACTGTACGAAATCTCTCGGCTTACGCTCGTGATCCTCAGACAATTCTTCGCCTCCCGAAATGACAAATAGTCAACAACACAAAAGTAGCACTAATGGAGCAAAGCTTTTTGGGCCAAATATTTCAAAAAATGTTCGGTAGATGAACAACCTCCACTATCCCGCGTGGCTCTTGTCACTACTTTCGCGTGGCTTGGCTCGCGCCGATATCGAAAGGTAGGTGCCCAGAATGATTAAGGGCAAACTGCAGACAATCGCGAGAGTCAGAGGCTCGTGTGCGAAAACAACTCCGACAAGGACCGCGACCATCGGATTGGTGAAAGCCAAGTACGTAGTCTTCGTGGGGCCGATTTCCTTGATGAGTTCAAAAAAATTCCAAAATGCCAGGGCGGTGCACACGACACCGATTATGAGTGCAGAGATGAGAACTGACGCTCGAGGTGTGTGATTAGGAAGTGATATCGCTGCCGGAACAAACCATATGCCAGCGGTCATGGCGACCGTAAGGGCGACAGCACCGAGTGAAGGTACTTCCTGCAAATGCCGCGACACAACCCGAGGTGCATAGGCGAAGCCCGAAGTCGCAATCAATACCATGGCAATTGCGCCCCAATTTAGACTCGTCTGTAATCCGTTCAAGCCTATAAGCAGCACGACGCCGCAAAGTCCGACTACAAGACCAACAGTAAGTCGCTTGGAAAATATTTGCTGGTCTCCTGCTACAAACGCAAAGAAAAGTCCGATAATTGGAATTGCTGTCATCAAGAGACCTGTAAATGACGATGCAAGATACTTCTGCGCGGTGCCTGTTAGCCACCAAGGGATGGCTATTTGGGCAAGTGCAAAAACGAGCACCCATGGCCATTGTCGAATAGCTTTTTTGAGCGCACCTGACCTCCACGTCAATGGCACCAAAATAAGTGTTGCTATCCCCGATCGAAGAAAAACAATTAGGCTCGGATCTAATTCAGTTAGAAGAATCTTTGTGAGCCAAAAGGGTAAACCCCAAATGATGCTATTTGCGACAAAAAGAAAAAGACCCCTCCTGGACATTACTTCAACTCTGATTGCAAAATTGATCCATGACAAATCGATTCACTTTGAACGTCAGAAGTAAAGTGCGAAGCCTTACTCAATCTTCACCAAATCCCTCCATAAATATTAGTTGTTAAATCCACTTGCAATCACTTATCGTAGACTCTGTAACGAACCAGCTTGATCCACTAGAAAGGCAAATTTTGATGGGAACATTGTCTGAGAAAGTAATTCTTGTGACTGGTTCATCTAAAGGAATCGGATGTGCGACTACCGAACTTTTAGGGAAAGAAGGAGCAAGTGTTATAGCTCAATACGGCACCGATTACGAAGGTGCCGTCGAAGCGACAAAGGGAATTCCATCCGAAAGAAAATTACTCTTACATGCAGATTTCAACGAACCTGGCGCTGCAAAGAATCTTTGGAAAGAAGCGGTGGCTTGGAAGGGACGAATAGATGTTCTTGTTGCCAACGCGGCCATGATGCCGGAAGCATCCTTCACCGACTCCGATGAAGACTGGGAATCTGCGTGGTTCACTGCATTGCAAGTAAACACAACTTCGCCCGCATTTCTCATCAGAGAGGCCGTAAATCACTTCCTTTCTCGTGGAGGCGGAGACATCATTGGAATTTCAAGTTGGGCTGCGCAACGAGGCGCCGGAAATACAAAATTAGGCGCGTATTCAGCGTCAAAGGCAGGAATTGCTGCTTTTTTGAAAACAGTGGCTCGTGCCTATGGGAAGGACGGAATTTACACTTACCTAATTTCTCCAGGAGTGGTTAGAACCGCCATGTCGGTTACGTCTGCAAAGAGCCAAGGTGGTGAGGAAAAGATCACCGCTTCCCTAGCTATGGGCGAATGGGTACCACCCACGGATATCGGAGAAATGGTTGCATTCTTAGCGACTGGCAAGCAAAAACACCTTTCAGGCTCAACTCTTGATATCAACGGTGCAAGCTATATTCGCTAGCTAGAGACGATCTATGCCTGAACAAGCACCGCGATTCCTTGACCAACCCCAATACATGCCGCAGCAATCCCGAACCTTCCACCACGTCGCTTCAATTCCCGTGCGCAGTCAATAACGGCGCGCGCGGCCGACGCTCCCACAGGATGACCAATGGCGATGGCTCCCCCATTGATGTTCACTCGCGCCATATCAATTTCAGGCAATTCGTGTAGCACAGAAAGAACCATTGCCGCAAAAGCTTCATTGATTTCCCAAAGATCGATATCACTAATATTTAGCCCTTGCTTTTGTAGCAACTTCTTAATTGCATAAACTGGAGCAATACTGAATTCATGTGGTTCGGTTCCCACAACTTGAGCTGAAATGATGGAAGCAATCGGATTTAATTCCAATTGCGATGCAGTTTTTTTGTCGGTGATCAATGACAAAGTCGCCCCATCATTTAAGGGCGATGAATTGCCCGCTGTGACACTTCCGCCTTCAGAAAAGGCTGACTTAAGACCTAAGAGTTTTTCAAGCGAGGTATCAGGACGGATCGATTCATCTTTTTGTACTCCGCCAATGGGCAACACCCATTC
>JAPLBP010000148.1 GCA_026392695.1 Actinomycetota bacterium
ATAACTCAATCCGACCTCAAATGGTCTTAGGTGGGAGAACACCGCTTGAAGAATTTCATCGCTTAACTGCTTGCACCACTACCCAAGCAACCATTAACGTTGCCTAACCAAAAGTGTCTAGTAAATTTCGCTCAGGTCCGTCTTTCTTTTTTCAATCGCAATCCAAACTCCATAGACAGAAAACGCTTGTGTAAAGCCAATAAAAAGGAGGATTGAATAATCTAGCAGCGTAGCCAAGATCAACCTCTCTTTCTGAATAGGACAACGTTACCTTCAAACTTCGTAGGCTGACTAGTGCTTTCAACTCTTTTAGGTACAGAAGCCTCAATCTCTTCTGAGCGTACTTGGGTATAGATCCGTAAGGTTGTTGAGACATTTTTGTGGCGCATTTGTCTACGGACAATCTCTGGATTAACCCCACGTTGGATCATGTCTGTTGCATACCAGTGACGGAGCATATGGGGGTTGACTCCCTTGCCACCAGTTCTAGTCGACCACTTTCTATTTCTTGAAAGTTTATAGATCGAGTTACTCACCATCTTTGTGGTCATACCAATCTTCCAAAACTGATCAGGTTGCAGAGCTCGAACTTCCTCTGCAAGCCAGTGTGGAAGAAGGACTTTTCCATAAGTCTTTGGACTTCCTAGATGAAGGCCATCCTGAGAGTAAGCCTCGTTGACTTCTAGGTAATCTCCAGAAAGCTTGTCTGGGGTAACGGCACAAGCCTCACCAACTCGAAGTCCTCCATACATGCAAAGGAACAACTGGAGGCGGTACTTCGATTGATCAATAAGTTCATGCAGATCTTCTTGGGACGGGAAGTCATATATGCGAGAGATGCCTTCTAACTTAGGTAAGTCTTGGCATACACCCAATTCTTTAAAGATTGAACGAGCAGTGATGTATAGCCTTCTTCGAGAATTATGATTCGATTCAGAATCTACTTTGTCTCGAATTAAGGCTGAAGTAATCTCAGATGTATCCATATCCCAGATACCCATACGCCTAATATCTTTAATAAGCGTTTGCTTGGTTGAGTACTTATATGGTCGAGATTTGATAACTTGATCCAAATATTCATTAACTAACATGTCATCTCCCAATGTGTAGCAATTGGTCAAGATGCGAACTGATTGTCGGGTTACAACCCAATTCGGGCTGTATATCCTTTTTCAATTAAGTGGATATACCTCCGACTTTCGGAGAACATTCCACAAGTTACAGCTAATTGTGGGTTGTGAGGGACTCGAACTCCACAAGTTACAGCTAATTGTGGGTTGTGAGGGACTCGAACCCCCACTTGGCTGGGTGGAGCCCCAATCTTTGAATGATTGGTTCATTACTTTTCTCTTTTCATGTTTTCAAGTGAGGATCACTTGGCTATTGTGTCATCCTAACGTTGGTTGCTGACACCCAACCGTGTCGGTCAAATTTCCTAATTCTGCATGTTACCAATGACCGATAAGGAGAATATTTATGTTCGGGGCCGAGCCGATTCCACCACACCTTAAAGAGTTAATAACTACCGTCTATAACAATCATGATTCTATGGGCGGCGAACAACGAGGGGCGCTGGCAGAGATCCGAGTGCACTCAATTCTTGCGACTGATCGAGCGGCCACTGCGTATGAAGCCGCAGGTAAAGGATTGGAGAAAGTAACTCGCAACCTTGCGTTAGCGACTTGGACTCTTGCAATTGCTACATTAGCTTTAGGAGTAATCACTGCCTGCGTAAAATGAACTGAAAACTTAGGCGGAACTTCAAGAGACCATTTTATTGAGGTAGCGGCTCATTCTTAGAGAAGGGGAATCACAGAAAGAAATCTTAAGAGCTTTAAGCAAAATGCACCAAACAATTAATTTCAACTCGCGGAATTCATTGCTCATCCTGTTTAGGAGGAATTGAAATTATGACTGAACTGATAATCAGAAAATATTCGATCAATGGTAACCACGCTGCTCCTTTTGGATACATTGCATCAATAGACTCGGTGGCTTTACCGGGTGACGCAAAGAGTTCTGCACGCTCATGTCAGAAGTATAGAATCCTAAAATCAAATGACGGCTGCAGTGCAACCTTGTTGCCCATTGAAGGTCAGCTAGAGTTTCAGAGTACTACTCCAGAAAGTGATGAAATTCTCACAAAAGTTGCCGCTACCATTACCATAACTGAATCTAATTCCCACGAGAGCATTGTTGAAGAGATTAAGGTAGTTTTAAGTAAGTTGGCAATTAAAGGGGATTCTGGCGAAAAATTCGGGACTATTTGGGTTCTAACCAGCGGATTTAATTCTGAGAGTGCGAATTGCTCCAGTATTCGCTTCCACGGCAGTGATAAATGCCCAACCATTGCAGTCTTAAATCCTAATGTTGAAACTTTTTTCACGGTAGCACCACTCGGAAGTAATTGCTTCCCTAAACAAGCGCATTTGGACGCGATTATTACTGGGAGCTTCGAGAATAATATCTGGCTCGAACATCCGCCTCAAAATGTGGAATTTTTAAAGAAGTATTCTAAATTGAATCCTGCGAAGATTTTAGGTGATGGGTACGACAAGCAGGAACAACTGGAGGGAGTTGAATGGCATCAAGGTGCAATTCAAGTACTTTCGAGTTTCGCCACCTCTGTGGGTCTAAGGCCCTACTCAATGAAACCAATCCATATTTTTGATGTGTCAACATCTGCGATCCGAAGAATGAGTTAGTGCTTTAAATTTTTGATGAAGCAAGGATAATCTAATTGATGACGGCCCTAGTAAGGGGTTGACTCTTGACAACTTGTAAAGATGCAAAAAAATTCTCAACTTACTTGCTTTTTCTACACTCCCTCGCACTGTTAATAGTGTCGATCAAATTGATAGACCGAAAGGCACGGGAAGACGTAAACACCTCGAAATTTCTAAAATCGATTCCCGAAATTGGCTTGATGCCTTGCGAGTCTGGCATGTAAAGTCGGGTCAATTTATGGGTAGCAACCTGAATAATCCCCTTCGGGACCTAGGCAGCTACCAGCGTGAAGAAGTATCGAAATAAGAACTACTGCGATAAGAACCAGCACGACAGTCACGACGAACCCAAATACAAAGCTATTAGTTTTCCTTACTACCTTGGAGCCAATGGCTTCAGATCTTTTCCAATCGTTCACACGGTCTTCGTATCGTCGCCAAATAGTCGGATTTCTCAGGCAATGGTTGCACAATGCCTTTCGTCTACCTGCCAGATCGGTAACCCAAACTGAATTGGGCAAGATTGTGCTCAGGTTGGAAAAGCCGTTCTGCGGCCGAGTCACTTCATTTTGGCACTCAATGCAATTAAGGGAACGATGGCTATGACCAGATCCCGCACTTTGCGAAATGGAATTTGTCTTTGAGTCAGATTCACCGCCGTCAGTCGCCTCCACGTAGATAGGAAATTTCTCGTTCTCGTAGATAGGAAATTTCATCCCGCAAAATATGCAATTAGGTTGAAGATCCAGGCGAGATGAACGCCCGCACCAGAGGCATTCTTGGGTTACGGCTTCCTCCTCACGCAGGGCTGATGCGTTTTGGCAAAAGGGGCAATGCGACTGAAGATCTTGTCGATAAGGACGTCCGCACCAAAGACATTCTTTTGGCTCCATCACTAGGACAATGTAGAACGAGTGTCCTAAACTGACAACCAAGTAATAATCAAACTTCTCGGTCATTTTAAAAGGCAATTTGACTCTTTCTTGAGTACTAGGTCGCTATTCAGTCATAAAAGAAGTCCGTGAATTCCACACTGGGCATCACTTGATGAAATCAAGAAAACTGAATTAGTTCTAAAGTCATTCGCCATACCCACCTGCGACGAAAAACGCCATGTCAATCACTTTGGCACGGGTGTAGAAAATCTCACTTTGCTGCCCAGTATCAAAATCCAATGTTGGTATTCGCAAGGCATCAATCTCTTCTGCATTTGCCAAATAGAATTGTCCAATTCGAGTGAGAGATCCCTTACTAAATGTGGACACACCAAAGCCTTTCTTGAAATACGTATCAAAAGCAGGAACGCACCCAAAGACTCCCAGTAGGACTTTTGTAACGAGAATGTCAGTTGCCACCCCATCTCCAGGTTCCCAGTCTTCAGGATGCAGCGCTCCACGAATTTTCCCAACCCAATCCATAAGGAGGCTCAACCCCTTGGAGTCATATTTGTGGACGTCTAGTTCCCATAGTTCATTAGGTGCAGTAGCGATCAACTTTACTAATGGTGCGAAGTGCTTGACACTGCGTTGAAGCAGGAAAGATGAGCCTCGTAGCATTCCCCAACTTGCGAGGTAGAAACCGAGCTGATTGCAGCTCAGTTCTAGATTCTTGCCCAGAAGGGCCTCTGGGTTGGATCTTCTGCGTTGGAAATAGTTGAAGCAGTAGTCAAAAGATGCGTAACGATCAGTCGGGTCAACTTTGTCCGCGAACCGTCGAACATTGTTTTCGAATTCAGACATGATCAATCAGGGTTGGCTGATCGATGAAGAACTTGATTCGTTGCAATGCTGGCTTATCTCGCATCGAGAGTCTCAACTCGCTTTTGTAATTGTGCTATTGCTAGATGGACCGTCGCTAGACCACTTTCCAAAGCGGTCAGACGATCTTCTGGATCCGGCGTCCTCTCTGGTGAAACCTTTGAAGGCTTGGTCGGGGGCGCGGCGAAGGCGCCTGAATCTCGATGCCCGACTTCACGGCAGGCAAAACCCAGTCGGCTGAGAACACGCACCGCTTCCTGAGTAGTGAAAGTGGCTCGGCGACGAGCAGTTAACTCAGCAAAAACCTGCTTTGGCGGATAAGACTTGCCTAGTAATTCGACAAAATGCTTCTGGATAGCTTCTGGTTCTACTTTCTTCATAACGGTTTCAACTAGTTTTCGATCAAAGTCGTACTGCTGCCCACCAACGACAAAAGCCATGGTTTCTCCTCCCAAATTTCAAGTTTTACAGGAACTTACTGTAAGTTCCTGTATTTGTCTAGTGCCTGTGCGGATTCATTTCCAACTGGGTGCAAAGTGGCGATTTTGAATCCGGAACTGTGTCCGCTTAGGCGCAATAAATCGCTTGCCAAACTTTTTTAGTCAAGTAGCGTGAACTTATGAAGAACGCGAGAATCGTATTTCTTGCCGTGTGGGGTTTAGGGGCTGTCGGAGCCCTCACGGCTCGATGGAACGATGACTCCATGTTAAGGAGTTACGGCATGGCTTCTGTTTCGTCCTACATACACGAAACTTTTAGTTTGGCCGGCATTATCGATAGTTTCTTGGTTCCAATAGTTCCTGCCGTTTTTATCTCCTGTGTTGTCTGGCTTGTCGATCAGAAAAAGCCAGGCAAACCTAAGGCGTGAAATTTGTTCTTCGAACAATGTAATTTCTATAAGTTGGTAACTAACCAAATGCAAGCACTGTTCGTAGGAACCAAATCAGCAATTGCGCTAGCTTGGATTATCTAACGAAATCGGTGGGACTCTTTTGAGACAGGAATATTGTCATTTCAGTGCCCTTGTTACCAATTTAACGACGCGATAGGCGTTTTCACTAAAAGAGTCGGACTGAGACCCGGTTGTCTTCTAGCTCTTAATCACTTTCGCATATACAGCCTTGGCCTTCTTCACCCCTGCGACAAAGGTTGGAGCCTTAGCAAATGTATTTCCGACACTTGCATTCAACTTAAGCGCATTGGCCATCGTATATTTGGCGGCCACCGCGTCTGCATAATCTGCAAGTGCTATTACTTTAGCCAGGGAACTTAGACTGCGTAGGGTTGTAAATGCGCTCCAAGGTAAATCCACAATCTGCGTAAGTTGTGCCCGGTTGTACTCAAAGGCGAGTGCCGTAGAAAAAGCCTTATCGAAGGACTTGTAATCTTTGGAAGCTCTCTTGGCTGCTAGAACGAAGGCCTCTGATTGTGCCTGCTTTGTTTCCAACGCAGCCAGCGCCTGCTCATAGCGCTTATCTTCGGCATCTAGAGCTTTATTGGTCGCTGCATTGATTACCGACACCGCGATGTCATACTTTGTCATAACAGCAGCTTTTGCACGTGAGTAGATTCCGGTGAGCGAATTTAGATTTGCAGTCTCATTTTTTATCGTCAGCCTTGTGGAATCAAAGTCGGCCAGATTTACCGGGACCATATAGCCATCTGAAATTACCGACTCAACAGCCTGGTTGAGATCCCAGGTGTTCAAGGTCCCAATATCGCCCTTTTGCCAATCTTCTCCACCGATAGTGCTACCTGCAGTTCCCTTCGTGGACCGAGCCCCGAGCATCGCGTTCGATCCTCCATTGCAGTTTCGCTTGACTATCTCTAACCACGTAGGCCCATTGGGAAGAGTAGAAGGCGGGCAAAGGAAGTATTTTCCAGCCACCGTTTGCACATTGCCTTGAAAGCCAAAACCATCTTTGATTACCAACTGGTTGACACTTTCCCACTTGGTTTTCGCACTTGTAATTAGGGCATTTGAGGCACTGATTTTAGGATTGTAGAGATTTGACACCGATAGCAAGTTAGCAGTTTCCGAAGAAGTTGCCTTCGCCGTTGCATCGAGATTGACCTGATTGATGTCGGCCGTGTTCTTGGCGTGCTCATCTTCAAGCACTCCCATTTGTTCCAAGGTGGCTGTTAGCGAAGCCTGGAATCCACTGACCGCGCTTTGGGCCGCAACTTTCAAGTCGGCGGCGTTAGCCGACGGCGCAGCGCCAGCAATCAGCGCAAAGGCAAGAACAAGAGTCAAAGTGGGTTTATTCATATCTCGACAGTACTCCCGAGCCGGGCCAATGCCATAGTGCGTAGCCATCTACCAATGAATAATGACTAAAGAATGACCGAATAGAAAGTTCCACGCGGGCACTTAGTTCGTAAAAGAGCAAAGAAAAACCATGGCCCTTCCTTTTTTAGGAGGAACCAGGTTTTTTGCTTAGTTCAGAATTGAATTATGCACCCAACTGAACATTGACGACTCGAACTAAAAGCCGAAAAGGAATGAATATGGCAGTGGGCTATTGTTAAGAAATTTGTCTTGAGAAGTGCTTGTTCTTGCCACCGCTCCTAAAACTGCTCCAAATGATCTTTTGAACATTCGATAGTTGGTCATTTCATCGACTGTGGCCTGGTGCTCTTCAGCGCAATCGCTTTGGCCTTGGATGTGGAAGAAGTTTTTACAGGGGTGAGGGAA
>JAPLBP010000110.1 GCA_026392695.1 Actinomycetota bacterium
TACCTTGAATACCTTGCGCGCCTGCGGCACCGTTAGTTCCATTTGCGCCTGCTGGACCAGCGGGACCAGCAGGACCCGTGAAACCTTGTGCTCCAGTATCGCCTTTAGCACCGGTATCGCCTTTAGCACCGGTATCGCCTTTAGCACCGGTCGCTCCTGCTGCACCGGTATCGCCCTTTGGTCCAGCTAATCCTTGAATGCCTTGTGGACCAATTGCTCCAGCTGCACCTGACGCACCGGTATCACCTTTTGCTCCGGCGGCACCTGAAGCTCCGGTATCGCCTTTTGTTCCAGTGAAACCTTGTGCACCGGTCGCACCTGCGGGACCTGCGGGACCTGATGGACCTGCGGGACCTGATGCACCCGTATCACCTTTTGCTCCTGCAGGACCGGCGGCACCAATACTTGTAAGGCCTGTCGGTTGCACAGTGCCATTTTGATTTACTTCCAATGGACCAAGTGGACGAGCAGTCGTCGGTGCAGGTGCAGGCGTGTCTTGTGGTGTCACAATTGTCGTTGTTGTTTGCGTACTTTCATTCTTGTTAACGGTGACGTTGTTTTGAGAATTTGTATTTGCTTGGAGTGGTCCTAATGGAGCAACACTCGTAGTCGTTTTAGTTGTTTGCGTTTGAGAATTATTTGTACCAGCCAACGGGCCATTTAAATCGTTATTAATTTTCACCGTTGTTGTTGTCGAAGAAGACTTCGATGAACTTGATGAACTCGAACTTGTCGAAGATGAACTCGAACTTGTGGAAGAAGTTTTCCCACTTTGATTAACGACAATAGGACCAAACGGTGACGATTGACCCGCGCGATTAAGTCCTGCAGCAGATGCGTTAGTAATGGAGAAAATAGAAGTCGTCAGCAGAACTAACGAGAGCACCGTAATTACGGAACTCTTTTTAGTTAAATCCGACTTTCCTTTACTACTCATTCACATCCTCTTCTTCACAACCGTGACTATGCCTCGTCGATAGCCAGAATTGCACTGGCTACCTACTGGTATTAGACCAAAAGACTAACAGAAAACGGTGCTAACTCTCACTAATTGAGCGTGGAAAGTGGGGTCACCGAGAGTTAGGGGGAGAAAACTTACAATTTGTAAAGTAACAGATGCGATCTTTGTAAAGTATTAAATCTACGCGCGGTAAGGGAAGTTCTGTGCTTTAGCCCTCGCTTTTCAACTTTACAAATTGAAAAGTCTTCCGTCAAAGAGGTAAAAGTGGCCCTAAAAAGTCAGAAATTCTCAGGAATGAGCCATAAATTCACAGGAAAGAGTGTGTGCCCTCGGTCACTTTTCGAGCAAGTTTAAGAAGAGATTTGCTCGCTCGCCGCTAACTGCCCACATGCACCATCGATCTCTCGACCACGCGTATCTCTCACAGTTGTTGCAACTCCATACGTTTCAAGAATTCTAACGAATTCTTTTTCATCTTCTTGACGTGAAGCAGTCCACTTTGAACCGGGAGTTGGATTAAGTGGAATCAAATTAACGTGTGCATTTCTATTTTTTAACAAAAGTCCTAACAAATCTGCTCTCCACGTTTGATCATTTATATCTCGAATGAGTGCATACTCAATTGAGTATCTACGGCCTGTCTTTTCTGCGTATGCATCTGCCGCTGCAAAAACTTCTTTTACTTTCCAGCGAGAATTGATTGGCACCAAACTATCCCGCAATTCATCATCAGGTGTGTGAAGTGAAACTGCGAGAGTTACTGGCAAACCTTCTTGCGTCAACTTTTCTATTCCATTTACAAGCCCCACAGTTGAAACCGTTACTGAACGCGCGCTGATACCAAGACCATTTGGATTTGCATCAGTGATGTTACGAAGTGCACGCATCACTGCGTTGTAGTTTGCCATCGGCTCGCCCATACCCATAAACACAATATTGGAAAGACGAGTAGGTCCTCCAGGCATTTCTCCGAGCGCACATGACCTTGCCGATGCAACTATTTGAGCAGTGATTTCTCCCGCTGTTAAATTCCGTGTCAATCCTGCTTGGCCTGTCGCGCAAAATGGGCAATCCATTCCGCAGCCCGCTTGCGATGAAATACAAACGGTCGTGCGATCGGCGTACCTCATAAGAACAGTTTCAACTAACACACCATCATGGAGTTTCCATAGATCTTTACGAGTCATGCCATCGTCGCAGGTCACCGAACGAACAAGCTCTATCAATCGTGGTGTCAACAACTCGGCCATCTTCAATCGCTCTGCCGCGGGAATGTCAGTCCATGTATCAGGCTCCGACGCAAAGTGAGTGAAGTAGTGATTCGCTACTTGGTTTGCGCGGTAGCCAGGCAAACCTTGCTCCTGGGCAAAGGCACGACGGTCTTCGGGAGAAAAGTCAGCTAGGTGCTTTGGCGATTTTTTTCTAAGTACCGGTTCATCAAAAACTAGATTGATTTCCGCTGGTTTTTCGGACCGTGTCATAAATATCTTTTCACTACTTCAAACGCGAGCCATACGGCGGGTGCCGAAAGGAGTGCTGAATCTAGACGATCAAGAATTCCGCCATGACCAGGGAGAATCGATCCCATATCTTTTATTGCTAAATCTCTCTTCAGCGCGCTTTCAATAAGATCTCCACTTGTCGCAGTAAATACCACCATAAATCCAACTAGCGCACCGATCCACCAATGTTCATGCATTAAATAGTGGAAACTTAATGAACCGCCAATCACCGTAAAAACTATTGATCCAGCTAAACCTTCCCAGGTCTTCTTTGGGCTGATTGTTGGAACGAGTGCGTGCTTGCCAAAGAGAACTCCCACAAGATAGCCAAATGTGTCATTGCAACTAATGAGCACTACGAAAGTCATGACTCGATGGAGGCCATCGTATGGACGAGCAAGAAGGATTAGGAATCCAGCAAGAAAAGGAAGATAGATAAGAACCAGCGTTGTGGCTGTGGCGTTCTTGACGAAACCTACGGGTCCCTTTCGCAGAAGAAGAATCAGGAGGTTTGGAAGGCAAAAAGCCGTAGCTATGGCTAGTCCAGCCAAACTTCCCTTCCATGTCGCGTAGGTCAGAACGACCGTAGCTACTGCCAAAGCAGGGAAGGAAATCTTGGTTTCTGTAAGGTCAAATGCTCTAACGATTTCTCGAATGCCCAAGATCACGGCAATTCCGATAACGACGGCAAAGAGTTCTCGATGAAATGCTAAGGCGAACCAAATTATAAGTAGAAGGCTTACACTGACAACGATCGAAGGCAGGAGTTTTCGTCCAGCCTTTTCATTGATGCGGCCGTTAAGTTTATGAAGGTCTTCCATTTGTGAGCTAAGAACTCTCAGACTTCGAGAAGTTCGATCTCCTTATGCTTGAGCAAATCATCTATTTTTGAAACGTGATCGGAAGTCAATTTTTCTAGGTCTTTCTCTCCTCGAGTCAGATCATCTTTGCCAATAAGGCTGTCCTTTTCGAGTTTTTCTAGAATTTCCTTCGCACTTCGACGAATATTACGAAGAGAAACTTTCGAATCCTCGCCCTTTGTACGAACCACTTTTATGTACTCTTTTCGACGTTCCTCAGTCAGCTGGGGGAAATTAACTCGAATTACCACGCCATCGTTTCCTGGATTCACTCCCAAATCAGACTCTCGAATCGCTTTTTCAATTGAAGCCATCGCTCCTTTATCAAAGGGAGAAATGATTGCCATGCGCGCTTCTGGAACTTGGAATGAAGCCAATTGTGAAAGCGGAGTATAAGTACCGTAATACTCAACCATAATTTTATTGAAGAGCGATGGATGTGCCCGACCTGTTCTAATCGTTGCAAAGTCTTCTTTTGCTACCTCAACCGCCTTATCCATCTTTGTTTCAGCATCTTTTAGTGTCGTAGCTACATCACTCATTCTTGCTCCTTGTTATTGACGTGCCTTGAATGCTCCATTAAGCGACGAGCGTTCCGATTACTTCACCGCGGACCGCGCGGCCGATATTTCCGTTTGAGAGGAGATCAAATATCACGATTGGAAGGCTATTTTCTCGGCACAAACTAAATGCAGCCGCATCAGCGACCGCAAGCGATTTGGAGAGTACGTCATCGTAAGAAATCGTGTCGTACTTAACGGCCTTGGGGTCTTTGCGTGGATCAGCCGAATAAACGCCATCGACACCACTCTTTGCTAAGAGAAGAGCCTCGCACTCGATTTCAAGGGCTCGTTGTGCTGCGACTGTGTCGGTTGTAAAGAATGGCATTCCGGCGCCAGCACCAAAAATAACAACTCGTCCTTTTTCAAGGTGGCGAATTGCTCGGCGTGGAATGTAAGGCTCAGCAACTTGACCCATGGTGATCGCAGTTTGCACGCGGGTATCAATGCCTTCTTTTTCAAGAAAATCTTGAAGCGCAAGACAGTTCATGACTGTGCCGAGCATGCCCATGTAGTCGGCTCTCGCCCGATCCATTCCGCGATGCTGTAATTCGGCTCCTCGGAAGTAGTTTCCGCCACCAACTACGATGGCAATCTGTACGCCAGTTCGGACCACGTCAGCAATTTGTTTAGCAACGTCTTGAACTACATCTGGATCAACGCCGATGCCTTTTGCGCCACCAAAAACTTCTCCAGAAAGTTTAAGGAGCACTCGCCCGTAGATACCTCTACTACCGGGCATGAGTGCTCCTTTCACAACTTATGAAGATCTCGCCAAACTCGCCTAAGTCTACGGCTCGCTTAACTGATCTTATTGACCCACGCGGAAGCGATGGAATGCCTTGACGGCAGTACCGGCCTCATCGAGGATCTGTTTTACAGTCTTTTTTGCATCCTTTGCGAAAGCCTGCTCTATCAAGCTAACTTCCTTCACAAATCCGGTCACGCGACCTTCGATGATCTTGGAAAGCGACGCCTCTGGCTTGCCTTCGTTGCGAGCGGTCTCTTCTGCAAGACGGCGCTCATTTTCAATCAAGTCGGCTGGAACATCTTCGCGCGCTACGTAGGAAGGTGAGAATGCAGCAATGTGCTGTGCAATCTCTTTGCCTACTTCTTGCGCTTCTGCCACAGCATCCTTGGTCAACTGAACAAGAACACCAACCTGAGGTGGAAGATCTGGACTTGTGCGGTGAAGATAAACACCAACTGGTGATCCATCAAGCACTGCTACACGGCGAACTTCGATTTTCTCGCCAAGGGTTGCATTTGCGTTTTCGACCGCTGATTGAACTGTGCGTCCTGGTGCAATTTCTGAAGCCAAGAAAGCATCGACATCAGAAATCTTTGAAGCAACAAGGTGCTCAACCAACTCGTTACCGAGGGCTTGGAAACGCTCGCCCTTGGATACGAAGTCAGTTTCACAAGCAAGCTCCAACATAACCCCGAGGTTGCCAACAACTTTGGCAATCACGAGACCATTTGTCGTCGTGCGTCCCTCGCGTTTTGTGATTCCTTTAAGACCCTTGACACGAATAATGTCCATCGCCTTATCGAAATCACCTTCTGCTTCGTCCAACGCCTTCTTGCAATCGAGCATTCCTGCCGCGGTTGCTTCGCGAAGTCGCTTAACGTCTGCTGCTGAGTAATTCAATTTATGCCTCCGGAGTTTCTGTTACGGCTGACGCTTCAACAACTGCCACTGGCTCTGCAACTTCTGGAGTTGCTGCACCGGTGAGGATTTCCTTCTCCCAATCTGCAAGAGGCTCTCCTGCGGCAACAGTTTCAGCATCAGGCTTTACTTCTTCTTTAACATTTGAAACGCGTGCCTGAAGTCCAGCGGCAATCGCATCAGTGATTACGCGGGTAAGAAGCCCGATGGAACGAATTGCATCGTCGTTACCAGGGATCTTGAAATCAACTTCATCTGGGTCGCAGTTTGTATCCAAAATAGCGATCACTGGAATGCCAAGCTTCTTGGCTTCAGCAACAGCGAGGTGCTCTTTTTTGGTATCAACAACCCAAATCGCGCTTGGCAACTTGGTCATGTTGCGAATTCCATTGAGGTTCTTGTGCAACTTCTCGCGCTCGCGACGAAGGATAAGAAGTTCCTTCTTTGTAAGTACTTGGTCATTCGCGTTCTCGAGAGCTTCAAGCTCCTTGAGGCGCTGAATTCGCTTGTAGACGGTAGGAAAGTTGGTAAGCATTCCGCCGAGCCAACGCTCAGTTACGTAAGGCATTCCCACTCGAGCTGATTGCTGAATGATTGGCTCTTGAGCTTGCTTCTTGGTGCCAACGAAAAGTACGTGGCCACCCTTTGCTACAACATCCTTAACAAATTCATAGGCGCTATCGATAAGCCCAAGTGATTGCTGGATATCGATAATGTAGATGCCGTTGCGCTCTGTGAAAATAAAGCGCTTCATCTTTGGATTCCATCGACGAGTCTGGTGTCCGAAGTGGACTCCGCTGTCGAGAAGCTCTCGCATTGTTACAACCGCCATGGCGGCACACTCCTTCTTGCGAATCCTCAGTGAGAATTCGCTCTCGGTTACTGGGCCAACTATTTGCTGGCCCTCTAGCATCCTGAAAAACACCGACCAGCGAACTGGACCGAGGTGGTACATATTGGATGCGTGAAGTCACCGCAATTGCTTGCGATGCGAGGGAAATCTTACCCGATGAATAGAGGCGTTCAGAACGCGATTTATGCCCTTGGATGAGCCTGTTTGAACGCCTGTTGCAATCGCTCGGTAGAAACATGGGTGTAAATCTGCGTTGTGGCCAAAGATGCATGACCCAAAATTTCTTGAACGGTTCGAAGGTCGGCCCCACCTTCCAACAAATGAGTAGCCGCGGAATGTCTCAGGGCGTGAGGTCCCATTCGACCAACACCCTCAAGTGCTGAGAGAGCGTTGTAAACGACTGTCCGCACCGTCCTTTGATCAATGCGCTTTCCTCTAGCACCAAGAAAAACTGCACTCGAGGAAATGTCCTTCATTAATGCTGGGCGACCTTGCGCTATCCAGGCCTTCAATGCACGCATGGACGGATTACCAATCGGAATCGTTCTTTCTTTATTGCCCTTACCAAGTACTCGAATGGTTTGACGCTCGTAATCGATATCTTTGAAATCAAGTCCACACAATTCCGCTACACGTGCTCCGCTGGCATAAAGCACCTCAACGATCGCGCAATCTCGCAACGCGACCGGCGTTTCTTCTTCACCTACTCGTGTGGCCAACGCTTCCATTGCCAGATTTGCGTTGGCAACATTGAGGACCTCGGGCAGAGTCTTGTGCGCCTTCGGAGTAGCAAGCCCAACAGCAATGTCTTTGGTAATCAATCCTTTTTTGTGCGCCCACTTTGTAAAAATTCGAATCGTCACGGCTCGTCGCGACATACTTGTTCGCGCCGCCCCTTTAACTTGCATTGTGGCCAGCCATGAGCGAATATGCGAAAGCTCGAGGTCAGCGATCTTTTCGACGCCGAGCAGATTTAGATGGAGAAAAAAACTCTCAACATCGCCCAAATATGCCCTCACGGTATGGGATGAGAGTCTGCGCTCCGTTAATAAATGGTTTTCGAATGCTCGAACAACCTCGGGAAAATCCAACTCAGCCACGTTGTAAGGCTACTCTGGAACGCGTCCTTGCCTGAGTAGGCCGAAGGTAACGGCATCTTCAAGTGCCATCGCTGAAGCGGCAATAACGTTTTCGTGAACTCCCACTGTGCTCCATTCACCCTTGCCATCGCTTGTCTCAACGAGAACTCGTGTGATGGCCCCGGTGCCCAATCGACCTTCCAGAATACGAACTTTGTAATCAGTTAATTCGAGGGACGCTAATTCTGGATATAACTTCAGCAATCCAGATCGAAGAGCGTTATCGAAAGCGTTAACTGGACCATTGCCTTCACCAGTACAAGAAATGCTCTGCCCCATTGCCGTTATGGAAATTTCGGCCTTGGTGACGATGCCCTGATCGACCGAGTGTTCAACAGTTGTGAGCCAATGTTCAATCGTAAAGAAATGCGGGCGCTTTCCCGTCGCTTCTTCTCGTAACAACAATTCAAAAGAAGCGTCCGCCGCTTCAAATGTAAAGCCACGGGATTCCATCTCCTTCACTCGGCTTACAACACGACCAATAAGTTCGCGATCTCCGCGAAGGTCTATTCCAAGTTCGGTCGACTTCATTTCAATGGATGCACGACCAGCCATCTCGGAGACGAGCATTCGCATATCGTTACCGACGGATGCAGGATCTTCGTGCTGATAGAGCGATGGATCTACCTTAATTGCACTTGCGTGCAAACCGGCTTTGTGAGCGAAGGCAGAAAAACCAACATAAGGCTGTCTGGCACTTGGCGAAACATTGGTTACTTCTGCAACAGCATGGGAAATTCTAAACGCTTCAGGCAAGTGACCATCCGGCAAAACTTGGCGCCCCTTTTTCAATTGCAGATTCGCAATAATCGTCACAAGGTCAGCATTCCCCGTGCGCTCACCATAACCATTGAGAGTTCCCTGCACGTGAGTCGCCCCAGCGCTCACGGCGGCTAGAGAATTCGCGACCGCACAACCCGTGTCATTGTGACAATGAATTCCCAGGCGCGCCGAACTCACTCCAAGCACATCATGAACGATTTCTGAAAGTTCATCGGGAAGCATTCCGCCATTTGTGTCGCAAAGTGCGATGACGTCGGCCCCAGCCTCAGCTGCTACGCGTACAACTTCAAGTGCGTACGCGCGATTTGAACGATATCCATCGAAAAAATGTTCAGCATCGAGAAAGACTCGCTGTCCCTCAGCCCGAAGGTGAGAAATCGAATCGACAATCATTGCCAAATTTTCATCGAGCGTTGTGCGAAGAGCCAGATCCACATGCCGGTCATAGGCCTTCGCCACTAACGTCACGACTGGAGCTCCAGAATCGCGGAGTGCGCCAAAAAGAGCGTCATCGGCTGCTTTTACATTAGGCCGGCGAGTAGCACCAAAAGCCGCGAAAGTGGCTTGTTTAAAAGTGATTTCCTTTTTTACCCGAGCAAAAAACTCAGTGTCTTTTGGATTAGCCCCTGGCCAACCTCCTTCGATAAAGCCAACACCGAGATCATCCAGATGGCGTGCAATTGCCAACTTGTCATGCACCGAGAGATTGAGGCCCTCTTGTTGAGCGCCGTCTCGAAGCGTGGTGTCATAAATATGGAAGGCATCCGAAATTGGCATTAAAGAACTTTCTTCAGCCAATTGTGAGTGTCTGGAATAGTGCCGTGTTGAATTCCTAGAAGTGTGTTACGAATTTGCATGGTAATTGGTCCGGGAGTCCCATCTCCAGTAGGCCACGTGCCCATGACACTCTTTGCGCAACCAACCGGTGTTACGACAGCCGCAGTTCCACACGCGAATATCTCGGTAATCAATCCACTCTCAACGCCATCGCGCCAATCATCAATGCTTACCATGGTCTCTTCAACCTTGTAACCGAGATCGGCGGCAACAGAAAGAATTGAATCCCGAGTGATTCCAGGTAATAGCGTTCCCGTAAGTTTTGGAGTGAATACCGTTGCATCGGCACCTTTACCTTTTACAAAGTAAAGGTTCATGCCGCCCATCTCTTCGATCCAACGACGCTCCTTAGCGTCAATCCAAACAACTTGATCGCATCCTTTTAACGCAGCTTCTTTTTGAGCCACGAGTGAGGCTGCATAATTCCCACCACACTTTGCTTCCCCGGTTCCACCTATAGCAGCACGGACATATTCAGTTGATATCCAAACGGTAACGGCATCTTCTGGCTTGAAGTAAGCTCCGGCCGGAGTCGCAATTAACATATACAGGGCACGGTTAGTTGGACGAACTCCTAAACCGACTTCAGTGGCGAACATAAATGGACGGATATAAAGAGATTCCCCAATTTTTCCGGGAACCCACGCCGAGTCTTGCTTTACAAGAGCTTCAATGGTTTCGATAAACGTTTCTTCAGGCAATTCCGGCAATGCAAGTCGACGTGCACTATTTGCGAAACGCTTGGCATTAGCTTCGGGACGGAAGAGCGTGATGCTGCCATCTGGTTGACGATAGGCCTTCATTCCCTCAAAAATCTCTTGTCCGTAATGAAAAACCATCGCAGCTGGATCCAGAGAAACAGGACCGTAAGGCTTTAATTCCGGCTCACTCCACCCTTTTTCCTCTGTCCACTCGGCTACCACCATATGATCGGTGTAGTACTTGCCGAATCCTGGTTTAGCAACCATCTTCGCTCGGTCAGCCTCAGGAACAGCTCTCTTGGATTTCGTGATCTTCATTGTTATCCCTTCACCGCATTGGCAAGTGCACTTCCAATTTCGCAGGTGCTTCTTTTCTTATCTCCACGAACGAGCAAGTCCGCCATCACAACTTCCTCTACATCTTTCGCGGCAACGTCAAGGCCAAGGTGATTTAACATCATTGCAACCGAGAGAACAGTCGCGGTTGGATCAGCTAATTCTTTTCCAGCAATGTCTGGGGCGGAGCCATGAACTGGCTCAAACATGGAAGGGAATTTTCCAGTTGGGTTGATATTGCCTGATGCTGCTAGTCCAATTCCTCCGCAGATAGCGGCTGCAATATCAGTCAAAAGAACATAGATGCGGCATCAACATGGAGATAATCGGTTGTAACTTCTGGAAACTCTTTTGCAACTTCGTTGAAAGTGCGAGTCCATAGACCACCTGCACGCGTCAGCACGTTGTTCTTATGAACAAGCGTTAACTTCTTGCGGGGACGCAACATGGCGCGGGCGAATGCATCGCGAATGACGCGCTCAGCTCCGCGACGCGTATTTAAACTTTCCTCGGTTGCTATTTCGGCCTCTGTGCCTTCAGCAAGAACCCCGCCGGCTCCAACATAAGGACCTTCAGTTCCTTCCCGAACTACAATGAAATCAATGGGTTTCGTCGTCGCCAAGGGGGAAGTAACTCCAGGAAACAAGCGTCCAGGGCCAAGCGTCCAGGGCGAAGATTCACATAATGATCGAATGCGAATCGCAATTTGAGAAGTAAGCCTCTTTCCAAAACACCACTTGGAACCGTTGGATCTCCTACGGCGCCGAGCAAGATCACATCACTTTTTGCGAGTTCATCTATTACCGCCTGGGGAAGTACTTCTCCCGTGCGATGCCAGTAGCCAGCTCCTAAATCGTAAAAAATCTTCTCAAAGGTGTAGCCATATTTTGTCGAAACGGCATCCAAAACCTTCAAACCCTCGGCAACAACCTCAGGCCCAATCCCATCTCCGCCAATGACGGCAAGATTGAAGTTAGTTTTACTCATCACAGCGCCCCAAGGGTTACAGATCGCGTTATTTCGGATCCAGTTTCTTTAGCAAGAGTTGCAAGGACTTCATGCGGTACCCCTGAGTCAACAGTAAGAACCATGAGCGCCGAACCACCTGCGTGACTTCGAGAAACTTGCATACCTGCAATATTTATCGAAGACGCGCCAAGTAGATTTCCGACAAGTCCGACAACACCAGGTCGATCGGTGTAGCGAACAAAAATCATATTTTCACTTGGCACTACATCCAGCTCGTAGTTATCAATGGCAACAATCTTGTGGACTTGGCGAATGCCCATCAAAGTTCCACTCACCGAGATCTGAACGCCACCAGACAATGCGCCTTTTAAGGTAATAACACTTCGGTGATGTGGTGAGATTTCATCCGCGCTGACAGTGACTGATAATCCACGATCATGAGCAATTCCCGGTGCGTTGACGTACGTAACATCTTCTGAACCAAGTCCAAGTAGCGCGCCTTTCAGTGCGCTAACGCCCAACACAGAGCAATCATGTTCAGCAATTTCGCCATGTACTTCAACGCTTATGCTGACAGGACACTCACCGGCGATGCCAACGAGAACTCCCGCTAATCTCTCAACAAGTGGAAGTGCTGGTCGAACATTTTCGTGGATTACTCCCCCCTTAACATTGACGGCATCGGGAACGAGTTCGCCAGCAAGAGCTTTACGAACTGAAACCGCGACCGCGATTCCAGCACGTTCTTGCGCCTCGTCTGTCGAAGCGCCTAGGTGTGGGGTCGCAACTACCGAATCCAAACCAAAGAGAGGTGAATCAACGCAAGGCTCGGTAGAAAATACATCCAGACCGGCACCTCCGACGCGCCCTTCTGTGATCGCCGTGAAGAGTGCCGCTTCATCTAGTACCCCACCACGGGCCGCATTAATAATACGAACAGTTGGCTTTACTTTCTTTAGCGCTTCTTCCCCAATGAGATTTGAGGTCTCTTTCGTCTTCGGAAGATGGATAGTAATGAAATCACTCGTTCGCAAAAGTTCATCAAGATCTACAAGCTTGACGCCAAGTTGGGCCGCGCGTGCAGGCTGTAGATAGGGATCGTATGCAACGACATTCATTCCAAAAGCTTGCATACGCGCAGCAACTAACTGACCAATTCTGCCGAAACCCACGATTCCTAGAGTCTTTTCAAAAAGCTCTACACCAGTAAATTTCGATCTCGCCCATTTGCCGTTTCGCAAAGCCGCATTTGCAGGCGAAATCCCGCGAGCGGATGCAAGCAAGAGTCCAATAGCAAGTTCTGCAGCCGAGACAATATTTGATGTTGGTGCATTAACAACCATCACTCCGGCCGATGTTGCAGCAGGAATTTCCACGTTGTCGAGACCGACACCGGCTCTAGCGATTACCTTCAACCCTTTTGCGGCAGCAATAGCCTCCGCATCCATTTTGGTTGCAGAGCGAATGAGGACAGCATCTACTCCTTGGCCAAGTGCGGCAAGAAGTTCGGCGCGGTTGGCCCCATCGCAATGACGCACTTCAAAATCCGGACCAAGCGCATCAAGTGTTGCCGGGCTCAGTTCTTCCGCAATTAAAACAACTGGTTTACCCACGTGCAGCGCTGCCTTCTTGGTAATCGTCTTTTGGATTCTTAACCCATGACATCATTTTGCGAAGATTGCGACCGACTGCTTCGATGGGATGTGCTTCACCCTTTTTACGGAAAGCTTCAAACTCGGGTGAACCTGCATCCTGATCCGCGATAAATCGACGAGCAAACGTTCCATCTTGAATATCTTTGAGTACCGCCTGCATATTTTCCTTAACTCGTGGATCGATGACTCGAGGTCCAGAGACGTAATCACCAAATTCCGCGGTATCTGAAACCGACCAACGTTGCTTTGCAATTCCGCCTTCGTACATAAGGTCAACAATCAATTTCAATTCATGTAGACATTCGAAGTAAGCAACCTCAGGTTGGTATCCAGCTTCCGTAAGTACTTCAAAGCCGTACATAACGAGTTGCGAAGCACCGCCGCAGAGGACTGACTGCTCACCGAACAAATCGGTTTCGGTCTCTTCTGTAAACGTGGTCAAAATTCCGCCAGCACGAAGTCCCCCAATTGCTTTTGCATATGAGAGCGTCAGTGGCCATGCACTTCCAGTTGCATCTTGCTCAACCGCAACAATGACGGGAACGCCTCGGCCTGCTGAATACTCACGACGTACGAGGTGGCCGGGACCCTTTGGGGCCACCATTGCAACATCTATGTTCTTTGGTGGAACGATGTATCCGTAACGAATGCTGAAACCGTGGCCGAAAAAGAGTGCGTCTCCATCTTTGAGATTGGGCAAGATTGATTCGGCATAGATGTGGCGTTGAACGGGGTCTGGTGCAAGCAACATGATGACAGTTGCTTCCTTGACAGCTTCTGCAACCGAGACAACTCGAAGTCCTTCGGACTCGGCCTTCGCTCGTGACTTAGATCCTTCGGCGAGACCGACTCGTACGTCGACTCCGCTATCTCGCAAACTGAGAGCATGAGCGTGGCCCTGTGAGCCATAGCCAATTACTGCGACTTTGCGTCCCTGAATAATCGATAGGTCTGCATCTTCGTCGTGATACATCGTTGCCACGGTGATCTCCCTTTTCTTCTCTTCTTTTTAGTCGGTCGTTTTAGTTTTGGTAATCTGCTTGGGTCTTGCCGATGTCATGAACTGTCGAAATTCCCTGAGCGCTAAGCGTACGGTCTGAAAGGGCGGCGGTTCCCCGCTCTAGAGCCACGAGGCCCGATTGCACCAATTCCTTTATGCCAAAAGGCGTCAATGCGACCAATAAGCCTTCAATAAGATCGCTATCGGCGGTCGATTCAATGGTCAAAACACCGTCATCCTCGTCCACTACCTTGGCTTGAAATCGCTTCACCATCGTCAGGACTTCGCCACGATCGGCACCAGGGGCAACCTTGACCAGAAGTAATTCTCTCTGGATGGTTGTTTCTGCGGGCATTTCCGAGATCGCAATGACATTAACCAATTTATAAAGTTGGGCCATCACTTGTTCTAGTACGTGACCTTCTAAATTGAGCACAATTGTCATCCTTGAAATATCTGGATTCTCCGTGGGGCCAACTGCAAGTGAATCGATGTTGTAAGCGCGGCGCGAAAAGAGTGATGCAACCCGAGCCAGAACGCCAGGGCTATTTTCTACGAGAACTGCGAGCGTATGTTTACTCATCACAACTCCTGTGAATCCCAGTCGGGGGCCAGTCCCCGAGCGATCATGATTTCGTCATTCGACGTTCCCGCCGCAACCATCGGCCAGACCATCGCATCTCTGAAAACACTGAAATCGACAACCACAGGTTGGTCATTGATCGACATGGCTTCCTTAATGACTGCATCAACATCTTCTGTTCGATCACATCGAAGGCCAGCGCAACCCATTGCATCAGCCAATTTCACAAAATCCGGAATGCGCTTCGAGTCCAGCGACGTATTTGAATATCTACCTTCGTAGAACATTGTTTGCCATTGCCGGACCATTCCTAGACTTTCATTATTAATAATTGCGATCTTGATAGGAATGTTATTAAGAGCGCAGGTGACTAACTCTTGATTTGTCATCTGGAAACA
>JAPLBP010000040.1 GCA_026392695.1 Actinomycetota bacterium
AATACTGAAACGTCCTTGCTAAACGCCAACGGCGTGGCGACGAAGTCAACCGCCGGGTAGACAGGAATTGTTATTCCAGCCATTTTTTGCTACTTTAGTGGTCCAAGTTTCAAACCTTCTGACGCATTGTTGTAGGGAGCGCCATATGCTGCGCTGATAGTCGTGCCAGCGAGTTCGCCCACGGTGGTCGTAACAAAGTCACCTGGTGCTTTGTTGGCCCACTCTTGGAGTGTTACTGCGGGCTCATCTGGTGAGCTAAATATTGCTGCCAGGCCAACTGACAAAACAGTGACCACCAGAAGTGCGACTACGAGTTCTTTTACAAGATCGTATGGACGCTTTGGTCCGGACCACTTAGCAAGATCGACGTTGCGTTCTTTTCTCACATCGCACCTCCAGCAATCCCTTTGGCATCCAACGGAGGCACCACGCCATGCCTACGCACGAGAATCACGTGCCAAATGACGATCAAACCAACCACAAGTGGAAGAAGTGACACGTGAAGCAAAATTGCTTGACCTGTATTGAGAGTGTTAAAGAAGGATCCGATACCTACGGAGTTCAAGCCATCTTTTGCTTGAGTTGCAATCCATTGAGAATCAAAATCCCATTGAATGAGGTATCCGGTGAATCCGGTAGCAACAGATGCGAGAAATGCGATCGCGCCGGTAACCCACGTCATCAAGCGCTTTCCGCGCCAAGCAGCCATCCAGAACTTGCCCCAGAGGTGCACGACCATAAAGACAAAGAAGAGTTCGACCGACCAAAGGTGAATTGAGTTAACGAAATGGCCGATGCTAGAACTGTGCCACCAGATTGCGCCCTTAGTAGTTAACCAAAGCCCCGAGCCAATAATGACGAAGAGCGCGGCGAGAGTTAGAACTCCGAAGACGTAAATAAATGACGCGACGTATGAAGGTTGGTCATCGGGGAGTATGTCCTGTGGTTCGAATTTTTCGACAGTCGCTTTGCGAAGTCGTGTTGTCCACATTTCAGCCACAGGACTCACTTCCCTTCATCGCTCGGCGCATGGGCCGAGGATTCATGCGTAGGAAATGGAATTACAAGGGCCAGGACAAAAAGCACAACAATCAGACCGATCATGATCAAATTGGGAATTGAAATTGAGATGAACCCCCAATTGAAAAACTTGGCTGGTCCTTTGAGGGATATAGCGAGTGAAACCATCTTCTCTCCTCTTGTATCCGGGTTTGCGGATCACAATGAAGCGAGTCTCCACTATCGAGAGTTGAATGAGAAGAACCAAATGAGGAAAATGACGTGAACTTTATTAAGTGGGGCTAGCACTCAACCTAAAAAACGCACCAAAAAATCAAACTTTGCTCGAGAGCTCTTTGATTAGACGAGAGGAATAAGTGAATCGGCAAAAGTCAGCATGGCTGACAGTGACTCAGGCATTAGAAAATTAACCAGAACAACTTCAGATGTACCAGGAATCCTTACCTCTGCTCTACGCATATCGCCCTGATAGAACAGAACTTCTCTCCCGCTCGGCGTTGTCATTTCTGCGGGATCGATGAAAGTGGCACCTTGTGGATCATTCTTGAACTCATCTTCATTGAGGTACGTGTCAATCTTGAAGCTTTCCCTCGCGGAATCCGGCTGATCAACGCCGCCTGAAATGTAGCTAATCACGTATTCGAAATGTTCGACAGAACTTCCCGTGTAAGAAAAACCCACAGAATCGCCAACCCAGTAAGGCTTAATCTCACTTTTCGAATGGTCATACGAGACGAGTAGTTCTGGGCCTGTCATAAAGTGAACGCCACTGGCTGAAAGATTTTCGATAGCGGTTGCATCGCTGGTTTGAAGTATGCGCATGCCAATAAAGGAAGAGACAAGGACTACGGCCAGCGCAAAGAAGACGAGTCGGCGGTGAAGATGAGGGGAGCGAGAGACAGCGTCCTCATCGATTTGATGGACCGCCCGAGCGACACTTCGGATTTGTCTAATCATTGTGGAATCTCGCTTTCAGCCAGAACTCGTAGGTCTTAGCGTTCGGTCCGTACATGTATGGCGAAAGTAACAGGGTTTACGAGAGTTAACTCTCGAAAAGCAAGAAAAAAGCCAAGAAACCGAGAGGATTGAGGGGTAGCACTTAAAATTGGTCCCAAATATATGGATGCTAGGAAATCTAGCCCTTTAACACCGAGTTTTTCTCCTTGGTTTAGCAAATTAACTCAAAGGTTGCAGGAGGTGGGCTTTACTCCACTGGGACCAGGGAAGCGGCCATTTGTTCTAACTGAGGAACGGTTTGAGGATGCGCGAAATGAATCTCGAATACTTCTTTATTGTCCGCCAATCGCACCATGAGGAACGTCCTCGTTGCGTCGACGTAGCGACCAGTGCGACCGTTAATCAGAAATTCGGAGTCAGTCGAAAAATCCTTTCTGAGGACATCAGCTTTGAAGCTCGCTAAGTTTTCATAGCTCTCGACCGTATAAATGTTGGTTCCCGATACTGATGGATCCCCAGCGAGTTGGATATAGCGTATCAAAATCGCT
>JAPLBP010000026.1 GCA_026392695.1 Actinomycetota bacterium
TATGAACCACCCGTAAACAACATAGTTACATTGGGCGGAGTTCTCTCTTTGATCGGTGCAGGATTCGGTGGAAGTGGTGTCAATGTCTCTGCTATCACTGCCGCGATCGCTACCCAAGACCACGCAGATCCAAATCCTAAGACGCGATACTTTGCTGGAATTTCAGCTGGTGCTTTCTATTTGCTCTTGGGACTTTTGGGCGGAACGGTAACTGGGCTATTTGCGACTCTGCCTCCTCTCTTACTCGCCGTTCTTGCGGGCTTAGCGCTGCTGCCCGTCATTGGCTCTTCCACTCACGAGGCGCTAGCAGATAGCGAATATAGAGACGCGGGGCTAGTCACGTTACTTGTCACCATTTCTGGCGTTAGCGCCTGGAATCTCGGTGCCCCATTCTGGGGATTGATCGCAGGATTGGCGGTCCACAAAATAACTCAACCACTTAATCGAAAGTCCGCCTAACTGCTGAGCGCGAAACGAAATCACCACAATTTGTTTGTTCCTCAATATCATTCACCATGGCATTTGGCAGATCCCAAAAGGTACCCGTCTTGGGGGCATTGGGAGAAAATCGATACCTCCCAGAAATAGATGGCTTGCGTGCGATCGCCGTTATATCCGTCATTCTCTATCACTCAAAATTGTCTCAGTTCCCCAATGGTTATCTTGGGGTGGACATTTTTTTCGTCATTTCCGGCTTTGTAATTACTCGCCTCATCGTCAATCAAGGCAATAGATTCACTTTTAGAGAATTCTATGGTCGGAGAATTCGCAGGTTGGCTCCGAGCCTAATTTTGGTCCTTTTGGTTACCGAAATTGTTTCCGCCTTCACGCTCTACCCTTCGGAATTGCGCAGAGTTTTATCAAGTATTTTGTATATCAATTTTTTTGCCGGGAACGTCTATTTCCTTCAAAACTCGAATTATTTTAATGATAGTGACTTCAATCCATTGCTTCATACCTGGTCACTCGGTGTAGAAGAGCAATTCTATTTATTGCTTCCCATCGCCCTTTTCCTTCTCATGAGGAAAACTAAAAAGCAATTTTGGATACTTTTAGCTGTCTCAACTGGAGCTTACGCGAGTTTAGTAGCAGCCCAGTTTCTCAAGGATACGAACCAGTCATTCTCTTTTTACATGCTTCCTACTCGCGCGTGGGAACTTCTTTTAGGCGTTGGCGCCTCCCTCATAGTCCTGGATCGACGCAAGGATCGTAAACTTTTTTCAAATACGTTCATAGATGTAGGTCTATCTCTATCAGGAATCACATTGGTGATCCTTTCTCTCTTTATTATTTCCGCCAACAAAGTATTCCCAGACCGTGCTTCGCTACTTGTTTGCATAGGTATGTTTCTTTTGTTGTTGAGTTCAAGACCTTTTTGGCTTTATCGTGCTCTTGCCACTCCAATTCTTGTACTAATCGGTAAACGCAGTTATACGGCCTATCTTTGGCACTTTCCAATTTTGGGATTTTTTGAATATTTTCTCGGGCGACAGCTCGGTTATTTAGAACTGCTCTATTGCTATTATTTTCTCATCGTCGTTACTGAATTAGTTTATAGATTTATCGAAACTCCGATTAGAAGAAGGAAATGGACATTCGGCAAATCGCGGGTTTTACGACAATTGTTGTTCTTAGTTCAAGTTACTTACTTCTTTACCCACCTAGAGCAGACACCGCCAATGCCCAAAAGGTATTACTAGAGAATTTTCCTTCACAGATTCGCATAGACAGAATCGGAAGTTGTTACGTCGATTATGGACAGAGTTTCACAGATTTTCCCGTTTCTTGTGACCCGAGTGAGCAAAGTGGATCCATCGTCATCATGGGAGACTCACATGCAGCGACTTTTGCGGAAGGTTTGCGGCAGACATTCAAGTCAGTTGGCGAATACACGTCCAGTCTCTGTCCGCCGTTTATAAATGCTGTCCGACCAGATCGCCCAAATTGCAAAGCTGCCAATGACAGCGCTTTCGCTCACATAAAGAGGGTGCAACCGGATTCGATCATTCTTTCCGCCAATTGGTGGCCCTACGCCCTATTTTATTCGGACACTGAAATTTCGGACTATTTGACCTCAACCATTGATTATTTGAACGCAATCTCTCCCCACTCGAAAATCTATCTTTTTGGTGGGTTGCCGCTGTGGCTCCCGAATTTGTCAGACCAGATTTTGCGATCAAATATTCCATTCGTTAGTGGAGGAAAAGTACTCAATACCAACCTTGCAAGGATAAGGAAGAATGACGCGATAGTTAAGGCTGTGGCGGAAAGAAAAGGTGCCAGCTTCATTTCTTCAATAGAGCATTTGTGTGACGCCAATGATCAATGCATCGCATTAATAAAAGGCAAAGATGGGCACATCGAGCCATACGTTTACGACGCGGCGCATTTAACCCCGACGGCAAGTTTTGACCTTATCCAAAGGTTTCGAGCTGCTGGGCAGCTGTGACCCAAATAAAGAACCCTGCGGAGGCCCCAGCTTCATATTTAGAAAACACTATGGGTGGGCCCTGTCGGGCTCGAACCGACGACCCACGGATTAAAAGTCCGTTGCTCTACCGACTGAGCTAAAGGCCCCACGACACCGGCGGGCAATGAATTCCCCGCCGAGTAACGTGGTGAAGTCTAAAGGGTTTTTCCTCTGGTTCGGGACCAGCCAATTCTCCAAGCAAAAGGGCTAGAAATGACCTGGGGGTTCCAAGAGAATTTCCTTTTCTATTAATTCTCTGCGTCCGGTAACCCCCAATTTCCGATAAATCTGCATTGTTTCTTGTCCTACGAGCGATTCACTAAATCCCAAATCTTGCGCGATAGCTGGATTGGTAAGCCCGTTTTGAATTGCCTGCACAATAATCCATTGTCGAGAAGTCAATGCCACCGGCGAAACCGCCTCTCGCGGATGCTCATCTCGATGTATCAGACCACCGAGATTAGTATGAGAAAATTCAAGAGAGAGAATTCCCCCAATCGTTAGTAGAAAAAGTTCAATTTCAAGATTCAGTTGAATTTCTTGTTCACAAAAGGTGACGACTGAGCCCACCCCAGGAATCGGCCACGCAATGGAAGAGGCAAATCCTTGAGGAAAGAGGGTCCTTTCATGCTCGGGTCCTGCAAACAGGTAGGTTTCATAAGAACCACACTCAACGACAGATCCCGTACGAAGCGACCTATTGACGGGTGTATCTACGTTCACGTATCGCTCAGGGATACTTCCCACTTGCTCTTGAGTAAGTCCATACCAAGCTGGGATATCGACCGATCCATCCAGACGCACAATATTGAGACAGGCAGCGAAGGCCGACAGCGGAAATAAGGTATCTACGGTCACAAACTGAATAACCGACTGCAGACTTGAGGATCCCACGCGTAAAAAATCTACAAGAGATTTGACTCTCTCCAGCGGTCTCAATTCGGAGAATGGCCTCAAATTCACGAGTAAATCATGTCTGTTCATGTCTCATCAGTAAACACTTTCCCTTAGAACTTTGCTCCCAAAAATCCTCTTAAACCGGAGTCAAGCTCAAGAATCCCCTCCCTGAGAAACTTTGCGGGGGGGCACTCAAGAAACGCCGACTTCGGTCATGACCGTACATAGACCATTTATCACAATATATCTACGATTTGAAGATAGGGGTCACCTAAATACCTTAGGTGCTAAAAAGTAGGTACTAAAAAGGGTTAGTGAGGAATTGAGATGTTGGCTTTCATGCGATTCATATTGAGATTGAAGAGTCGCGAACACGTCCTTCTCACAAGTTATAAGAAGGAACATCCTCACTTTTTTGCATATCTGGCCTTGGATGCGTTTCTTTCTATAGCCCTCGTTTTTGGCGCTGTTCAAATCGGCTCCTCCTTAGAGGGGGCGACTCCAACCCACGAATTACTGATGGATGTGGGGGGACATGCCTTAAGTGCTGATGAACTCATTGCCCATGTTCCATCGTCCTCCCACAATGGGAAGCCGTATTGGCTTGGCGCATATAGCGGCTACAGCTACACGACAAATTACATGACTCCTGGCGTGCTTGTAGTCACCTACATGACTCCAGGTAAAAACATAGAAAGTAACGGCGAACCTGTTTTGACGATTACTTCTTATGAATCTGAGGCCTTCCTTAAAAGCGGTATGAGTGGTCGGGTACATCAGGAAACAAATACAACAAATGCCCGAGGAGATTCAATTATTTACGATTCCGCTCTTATGAACAAAATTGAGGTTACCCGTGCGCAAACCTCGGAAATTGTGGTCATTGATTACAACATCGGCCAAAATTTTTCTTCGATGATTCAAGATTCCGAGAATTTACGAACGCTTAATTAGGTTCATGTGAGGCGCGAAGAAGGCGATCTCGAATAGCTAGCGCCAGACCTCCTCCTTCTGGCGCAACCACAACAATTGTAGGAAGGCCGAGAACATCCCCGGCACGTAGGGCTGAGTAAAGGTCCCGCGCAAATTCTTCAATCGTCGAAGGTGACGCTAGTCGCTCTACTCCCGCTGGCGTCGTAAGTGTTGAAAATGCGATGTACCCCTCGCCCGATTCTGGAATCGCATTCAATACCACTCGTGCTCGAGGAGAGTAGTGACTTTCAAGAGATCCCGAAACGCGAATCGCATCCCCTTGATCCGACACCGCGATCCCTGTCGAATCGAAAATCATCTCCTCAGTTATTGCCCCAGGACGCAAAATTCGAGGAGTCAATCCAGTGCAGTCGATAATCGTGGACTCAACTCCCACAAGCGCGGGACCACCGTCGAGAATTAAATCGGTTGCCGAAAGAAATTCTGCAATCTCTTCGGAGACTGCTTGGGCTGTTGTCGGGGAAATCTGTCCGAAGCGATTTGCACTCGGGGCCGCAACTCCCAATCCACCTAATTTTGCAAATTCATTCAAAAGCCCAAGTGCGAGAGCGTGGGCAGGGACGCGAAGTCCAACCGTGTCTTGCCCACCGGTGATGAAATCTTTCGCGATCTCGCTTCGTAACAAGACCAAAGTCATTGGCCCTGGCCAGTAATCGCGAGCAAGTGCAATCGCGTATTCGGGAATATCTCGAGCCCAGATCCCTAGTCCATCAATTGACGCAATATGCACGATAAGAGGGTGTTCACTTGGGCGTCCTTTAACCTGATAAATGCGGCTTACGGCTTCATTATTCGTGGCATCTGCGCCAAGTCCGTAAACCGTCTCAGTCGGAAATGCGACTAATCCGCCATTTTTTAGTCGCAGAGCTGCGACAGCCAGGGTATCCGAAGAGCAGTTAGACAGGAACTGTGAGGAAGAAAAGCCACTCATCTGCTCTCTACCTCCAAAG
>JAPLBP010000113.1 GCA_026392695.1 Actinomycetota bacterium
AACCAAACTTAGCGAGACATCGCTTTGCTGAACCGCGTACAGACCTTCTGAAAGAGCCGATGTGGACTCACCGTGAATTGAGGAAGCTACCGAAGTCAGCGATTTATCCAATAATTCTATTTGCGATTTGTGAGACGTGCTCACCGCCAAACTTCCGATAAGAAAGGTCGAGGTCGAAGTGATGGCAACCGAAGCCAGGATTAAACGGGTGCGAAGTTTCACTTTTTCGCCTTTGGCTCCACAATCTGAAACCCGACTCCGCGCACTGTCTTGATTCCATCAAAGCCATCAGAATGAAATTTGCGACGCAAATAAGAAATATAGGTGTCTACGACCCCAGTATCAGAATCAAAATCGATATCCCATACTTCACTTAATAGGCTCGATTTAGTCAATACTCTGCCTTTGTTCTGCAGTAAATGCTGAAGTAAGCGGAACTCGGTTTTTGAAAGATCGATCTGATCTTCTCTCAGAAATACTTCGTAAGTCTCCTCATTCAGAGATATCGGACCGCAGGTAAGAATCGAGAAAGTTTCCTCAGCGGGCTTGCTTCGTCGAAGAATGGCTCGAATCCGCAACAACAACTCTTCGAGTCCAAATGGCTTTGTCACATAATCATCGGCTCCGAGTCGAAGTCCTCGAGAAACGTCTGCTCGTTCAGCCCGCGCGGTAAGCATTAGGGCCGGCACATTATTTTTCGTCTCTCTAATTCTTTCAAGTAAATCAAAACCATCCATAATTGGCATATTTACGTCAATAATTAGCAAATCTGGCTTGTTTTTGCGCATCAATGAAAGGGCACTCATTCCATCCTTAGCTTCGATAGTGTCCAGGCCAGCGATCCGAAGTGCATCGGTAAGAAGTTCACGAACTCCAACTTCATCATCGACGATCATGATTAGTGGTTTCACCGTGTAACCTCCGTGTATTTCGATTTGGACACTTTGATGTGGAATTTCTCATTGCTTCAGAGACAAGATTGCTCATTTGGATGAGAATCCGCAAGATCAACAAAGAGTTCTCACAGGATACGCACAAAAACGTAATTAAGTATCCACTTGTAGGGCAAATAGGCCCAACTTCGCGTGAGGAGAAGGAAATGAAGAAGCAACTGGTATTGAGAAAAGATCTTGTAAAGGTAGCGGTCTTAACTTCGGCGCTGCTAGTTGGAAGTATGGGCATTTCTAGTGCTGATGAATCCACTACTCCGACAACCACCGCAACTACCACGATCGCAAATCCGGCTAATGCGAAATACGCTGCCGATTTGGCTGCTTACAAATTAGCAATGATCCAATATCGCGTAGCCATGGTTAACTATCAAATTTCGAATCAGACAGCCATGGAAAAATATCGTGCGGATTGGAAGGCCACTCGGGAAAAGGCTTCGGCCGCTTGGAAGGCAGCCATTGACCAATACCAAGCCGCACAGCAAGCGCGTGCTTTGAAGGTCGAGCCAATCGTCGCGACTTTTAGAGCCGCCGTAGCCAAAGCAAATGCGGATTTCACAACTGCCAATGCAGCTGCGACAACACCTGAACTCCAGCAAGCCGCACTAACCGCTCGAACCACAGCTATTAAATCAGCTACGACAATTCGGGGCGCGGCGATTGCGGCTCTCGGAGCTGCTCCTGTGAAGCCAGTTAAACCAGCCGAACTCACAAAACCAGCAGAGCCCGTAAAGCCTGCTGCTCCAGTAAAACCGGTTGCTCCTGTTAAGCCTGCAGGACAAGAAAAGGCATCATCAACCAAAAAATAATCGAACCTACAAATAACACATCCCCGATATCTGAATATGTCGGGGATGTGTTATTTGTGCCAGGTGTCACAGTGACACCTCTCTTAGCTTCTAACATCAGCAAAGGCTCGCAAATGCTAGGCAAATTCCACAGATTTTTCACAGAGTCGAAGGTGAGAATTTCATGTGTGGGGATGGAGATGGGCTCGATCCCTTAAGAAGAAAAATTACACAGAAACCGAGGAGTGAAATGAAGACCAAGAAGTTCATCACAATTGCAGTTACGACGGTAGGGCTCATGGCCTCATCGATAGGGGTCGGTTTAGCCGATGAAACAACTTCGCCAACACCTACTCCTAAAGTTACCAAAACTGTAAAAGCCGCAGCTACATCCAATGCATATGCGGTAGCGCTAGCGCAATATAAAATTGACCTTGCCAAGTACAAAAATGACCTGACTCAATACCGAGTCACTGTCGCGTTGAATGACATTAAGGATCGTGCGCTGGTGGAAAAGTACTGGCTTGATTGGGCAGCCAACCTAGCCACGTATCAGGCGAAGTGGAAGACAGAAATAGATAAATATTATGCAGACCACAGCGCATGGGCTGCCAAAAACAAGCCATTGAATCAGGCCAGAAAAGCAGCACTTGACAAGGCTGATAGTGATTTCGTGGCGGCCAATGCCGCGGCGACAACGCCGGCTGCGCAAGAAGCGGCATTAGCCGCAAGGGCAACAGCACACGCAGCAGCACTTAGCGTTTATAAAGCTGCTGTCGCACAGATCGGCACCGAACCTGTTGCCCCGACTAAGCCAGCCGAGATGACCAAGCCAGCACTTCCAGCAAAAACGATTGACCCAGTGAAGCCGGTGGCTCCAGTCAAACCTGCTGCAACGCCAAAGGCAACGGCTACCAAGTAGTTGCTTCGATTATGCAAAACAAAGCCCCTGGCAACATGTCGGGGGTTTTGTTTTGCGCACGTTCATCCGAGAATTTTCACAGAAAAACCACAATAATTGCCGACAGGATTCGGGTTACCACCCGCTGGGGTTAATAGAAGGAGTAGGACAATGAGAAAAACGACGACGTTAACGCGGATTGCACTTACCGCATTGATTTCGGGAGGCCTCGTATTTGCATCCCTTGGGACTGCAAGTGCAGCTGGTTTGACGCTGACTCCAACTCCAACTGCATCGCCCTCGACGAACGCTGGCGCAACTACGACTCCCCCTGCTTCCACATATGCCCAGCAATTGGAAGCTTTCAAAGTTGCTCAGGCCGCTTACCAAGTTGCACTAGCAAAATGGAAAGTTGATTTTGCGGCATGGCAGACAAGTAACAAAGCCGCAATCGATGCGAACAACGCAGCGTTTCAGGCCGCTCTTGGTCAATTCGAAGTTAATCAAAACGCAAGAAAAGCCAAGCGCATCGCTATCGCCGCCGATCTACATGCGGCGATAGATAAAGCAACGGCCGATTTCAAAACTGCAATGATCACTGCTAAAACTGCCGATCAGAAATTAACTGTGAGCAATGCTTTTAAAAATGCAAAGGATGCGGCGGCGGCGGCTCAAAAAGCAGCTCTTGACGCTCTCGGACCAGAACTAGTGCGACCCACTAAGCCGGTTTTTGTTTCGACATCCCCCGCTCCAATTAAGCCCATCCAACCAGTGGCTCCTATTAAGCCAGAAAAGCCTGCAGTCACCCCGAAGGAGCCAAAGCCGACAAAGTCAGAGGATGGCAAAAAAAGCAATCCATCGGTATCACCTACTTCAAAAGAGAATTCTAAATCCTGAAAAACCTCAGGATTTAGGAGTTAAGAAAACTTCCTCGAATTAAAGAATTCAAAACCCCCCGATGCGATCCGAATCGGGGGGTTTTGAATGCAATACGGATTTCATTGTTCAGCGATCGAATAGAAAAACCTTACCCGGATTGAGAATCCCGTTAACGTCTAGAGCGAGCTTAATTGACCTCATTACGTCGACCGCGGCCGTTCCTGTCTCTGCTACGAGCGCAGCAATCTTCCCCGCGCCAATTCCATGTTCGCCGGTGCACGTGCCTCCCATGGCAATTATTTCCAATGTAATTTCATTCACAACCACTCTTATTTCTTCGGTTTGTCCATCAATCTCGGGATCGGTGATGATCTGACAGTGAAAATTTCCATCGGCAACATGGCCGAGGATGGAATGTGGAAAGCGGTGTTGGGAAAGTGTGGCTTCGGCAATTGCCACGGCGTCAGCTAAGCGCGAAAGCGGTACCGCCATATCTGTACTGACGCTTTTCTTGCCCGGGTGCGCAGCGAGGGTTGCCCAGTGAGAGTTGTGTCGCGCGCTCCACAATTTTCTTCTCTGGCCTTCATCTGAGGTCCATTCAAAATCGGTTCCATCGAATTCCCGCACTATTTCTTGAACGCTTAAAGCATCTTCTTCTACTCCACGGGGCGTGCCATGGAATTCAAAAAATAGGGTGGGCTCTTCTTTAAGTGAAAGGCCATCGTAAGCATTGAGATATTTGATGCATTTTGAGTCGAGGAATTCGCACCTCGCGACTGCTATGCCCATCTTTACGATCGCCGTCGCAGCAGCAACACCGTTTGTCAGATTTGGAAATCTCACAACAGCAGCCGCCATTTTTTCTGGAATTCCAAAAACTCGCAGAGTCACTTCTGTGATGACGGCAAGTGTTCCTTCAGAGCCAACCAAAAGGCGCGTTAAGTCATAACCTGCCGAAAGCTTACGAGTCTCTCTGCCCACGTGAATGATGGTTCCATCTGCGAGAACGGCAGTAAGGGCCATAACGTTTTCTCGCATCGATCCATACCGCACCGTTGTTGTCCCAGCCGCACCTGTTGCGCACATCCCGCCAATCGTTGCGTCCGCGCCCGGATCAACAGAAAAGAAAAGACCTTCGCGCGCCAATCTTTCATTTAGGGCAAGTCGGTGCACTCCGGCCTCAACACGAACTAGTAGATCATCGGGTCGCACATCAAGGATCTTGTCCATAAGCGATAGGTCCAGAGAAATTCCACCGAGAAGTGGAACGACATGTCCTTCGAGGGCAGTCCCTGCCCCGAAAGCCACAACGGGAATTCTCTCTAAGTTGCAAAAAGCCAGGACCGCAGACACCTCTTCTGTCGTCTTAACCATGACGACAGCGGAAGGAAGGACTGGAACGAAGGCAGATTCATCGTGAGAATGCTGTTCCAGAACCGATGAATGAGTCGAAATACGTCCGTCAACAAGCGCCCCTATCTGGCGAATTTGATCGGTGGTGAGATCAACTCTATGCGTTAGCACAGGGACACATTAATCGCAGAGTCAAGTCTCATTAGCGAAGGATATTCACTGCTCGAGCGATCACAAGACCGACGATCAAGAGAGCCGTCATGGATTGCAAAAGCATTAGCGCTTTCGCCCAACGAGTTAATGGCATGACATCGGTAGGACTGAAGGCGCTGGCATTTGTAAAGGAAGTGTAAAGATAATCGAAAAAAGTGGGATGCCATGTTTTTGGTGCATAAAGTGGATCTGACATTTGGGGAAATATGAAATCAGGATAAGGGTGGGATGCTTCGGCTCGCTTCCCTGGTCCTCCTCGATCAAGTTCCCAATACCAAAGCCCAAAAACCACAACATTTGTCAGCCAGATTGATCCCCCCGATAGCAAGAGACTTCTAGCGTCTGTTACTCCTCGGGTGATGATCGCATCTATAAGTTTGATCGCTGAGGCGGTGTTCGAAAGAGTCATGAGCACGGTCAAGAAAATCCCGAGGATTCGCGTCGAGGGAAGATGACGACTAATTCTCCGTGGATTTACCACCACAAGGGCGATTAAAAAAGCTGTTTCAAGAAGGCAGATTTGAACTTGAGCTGAAAGTGAAAGACTTTTTGGAAGCGAAAATTGAAGAAAAATTACGATCACCACGACAATCGAGACAGGCCACCGATGTTCGCCTGAATGCGGTTGATGCCAGTGTGGTCTTAAGCCATTTTCGCCCTGTTGATCCATAATAGGTGAGACTAGCAATAAGGCAAGTTGTAGTGAAAGGCTAAGAGAGAAGGTTCCAAGGTGAATCTCATCGCGAGTTTCAATAAGAAGTTAGCCGCAAAAATCACGTCAATGGTAAGCACTATGTGGTGCGCTTATGTCTTCGCAATTATCGCTTTAATATCGCTTCCGGGAGCCCTCAAATCTGGGGACACCATCATTATCGTTTCTTGGATTGCACAAACCTTTCTCCAGTTAGTTCTTCTATCAATAATCATGGTGGGTCAGAACGTTCAGTCGGAAAGTGTTGAGAAAAAGATAAGTGAGACCCATACCGCGAGTCTCGGGGAATTCGAGTTAGCGAAAGAGGCTCGAGTTATTGCCACACAAGAGCTCAAAGAACTTAAACAAATATCTGCAGAGGTTCACCGACTTTTGAGAGATATCGAAGGCAAACTTGCCGATGAGAAGAGCTCATGATTTAGGCAAAAGGCTGAATTCTTCTGTGGCAGACTGACCTCATGATCTCGACGAGTACATGGCTACTCACTCTCGGAGCACTCACATTCGTAATTCTCTTTGACCTCGGTTTAGCGATTACCCGCAGAAATAGGAAAACTTCTCTTTTTGAAGCTGCATTTTGGACGGCGTTCTACGTCGGCGCCGCAATACTTTTCGGTCTCCTCATGCCCGCCTGGAGTTCGAGTCAGGGTCAACGGGAATTCTTCGCTGGTTGGCTCACTGAATACGCCCTTTCGGTAGATAACATTTTCGTCTTCATCATCATTTTGGGCCATCTTCATGTGAAGAAGGAAAAGCAACAGCTGGTTTTACTTCTTGGAATCTTGCTCACAATCGCAATACGTGGGGCGCTTATTCCGCTGGGAGCCGCTTTGATTTCTCGATTCGCAAGTGTCTTCTTTTTGTTCGGTGCCTTCCTCATCTACACGGCTTTTACGCTGGCTCGAGAAAGCGGCGATGAGGACGAATGGAAAGAAGGAAAAGTTGTGGCAAGCATGAAGGCGCGAGGAGTGAGCACATTTTCCATCGCCCTCGTTGCTTTGGGTATAACGAATTTGGTTTTTTCTCTTGATTCGATACCTGCGATTTTCGGTCTTACCAAGAGTGCATACATTGTGACCTGTGCAAATATTTTCGCGCTGATGGGTCTTAGACAGCTCTATTTTCTTCTTGAGAATTTGCTAAAAAGGCTTATCTACCTTTCAAAAGGACTCTCCCTCATTTTGGCCTTCATAGGGATAAAGATGATCCTCGAGGCACTTCGCGGCGTTGGTATTGAGGAAGTTCTTGGTCTGCAAGTACCCGAAGTCTCGCTCGAAGTCAGCTTGGGTTCGATAGTGACTTGCTTAATAATCACGACTGTTGCAAGTCTTACCGCGACTAGAGGTATTGCGAGCGCTGATTAGTCCCAGCTATTCCGATGCAGCAAGTTCTCGCAAGGAACTGTGATCGATATCTTTTCCCTTTTCATGCGCTTTTCTTATTTGTAACTCAAAGTTCTTGATAGCGAGATCAAAAGCGGCCACGTCATTGAATGCCGCTGCCTGCGCACGTAGTAGCGGGCCTGCACCGTGCGAGGTGAGAATCACGCGATGTGAAAACTTCCCTTGTCGAGGGTTTGCTTCGTGAATGATTTCTACTTCAACTCGATCTATGGTTACGCTAAATCGATTCATTGAATTGAGTTTTTCTTCAACGATCCCTTTAAAATCCTCTGCCAATTGGGCCTGACGCGCATGGATAACGATTTTCATGAATCACTCCCTATCTTTCACCCCCACAATGCCACAACGGTATGACTTGTGGAAGGTTTTACCCTGATAAAGACCTGTGAGTTGAAGAGGTAGCCTTCTAAAAGGGAAGGATGATTACCAATACTGTTGCAAATAGGGCGTAAGCAAAAGCCTGCGCGAGCGTTTTGATCGCGCGAGCGCGATCTGCTCGAAGGTCTGCTGGATCAGAAACCTTGGCCAGGGTCCCGGCAGGTCCGAAATTAAAAGTCCCTGCTAAGCCAAAGGCTAAACAAAATCGTCTCCGCGTTTGAAACCAACTAATCGAAGTTAAGAGAAACGGGAAAAAAATAACAGTGCGTGCGCCACTGGCCGAATGTGTGGCAATCAGGAAAACAAGCGTCACAAGCGAGATGAGCGCGCCCGCGTAACCAACATTTTTTCTGCGTTGGACTTCAGGACCACCTATATTGCAACTTCCCGCAACATAATCAGGCATCTTCAAATTCGTCTTCATCGCTCCAAACGCTGTGCGGGCCATCTTCTTGTTTTTCTATCCATGAAAGAAAGGACCCCACGGCTCTAAAAGAGAGCATGGCGAGCGCCGCAAGTCCCGCTATGCGACGAAAGAACTTAAGCATGAGTTAAAAATACTCTATTAGTGAGGCCGATGCCGTGCATTTAAAGAATTAAGCGTTTTCAAGAGCTTGATCTATGTCCCTCCATAGGTCCTCAACATTTTCGCACCCAACAGAAAGTCGAATAAGGCTCTCAGGGACCAGCGGACTCTCCCCTTGCCAACGACGCCGACGTTCCCAAAGAGACTCAATGCCCCCCAAACTCGTCGCATGAGTGATTACATTTGCGGCTTCACACACTCGATCGGATTCTTCCGCCCCGCCGTGGAGCGTGAAGGATAGGACAGCGCCAAAACCTTTCATGAACCCTTTGGCGCGGTCGTGATACTCATTTGAAGCAAGTCCTGGGTAATTCACTTTTGCAACTTTCGGATGACCTTCGAGGCGTTGGGCAATCGTCATTGCATTGCTTTGAGCTCTTTCAAAACGCAAAGGGAAAGTGCGAAGGCCCCGAAGAGCCAGCCAACTTTCAAAAGGCCCTGGAATGGCGCCACCTATTTTGCGGGTCTCTGAAAGTCTGGAATACAGGGCTGGATCATTTGTAGACAACGATCCAAGAACGACGTCGCTGTGGCCCGATAAAAACTTAGTAACAGAATGCGCAACCACATCGGCGCCCATCAACAAAGGCTGCTGAATGAGCGGAGTTGCAAATGTATTGTCCACTCCGACTCCGCAGCTCTGAGCTTTGGCAGCGGAGATAAGGCGAGGTAAATCTGCAACAGTCAGGCTCGGATTGGTCGGCGATTCCAACCAAAGAAATGCGGCTCCTGCAAGCGCTGCCAAGACTTCATCGGTCTTTGCAACATTGACAAATCGAACGTCAATTTTTCCATTCGCATCAAGAGAGTTAAGAAGCGCCATCACGCCGCTATACCCCTGATCAGAAGCGACTACGACCGCGCCGACGGGTAAGAGAGAGAAAACACTACCGATGGCTGCCATGCCTGAGGAGAACGCCAGGGTCATTCCACCTTCAAGAGCAGATATCGCACTTTCAAGGGCGCTCCATGTTTCATTGCCATAGCGTCCGTAACCAATAGGACCACCAGCAACATAGGTTGCATTGAGCGAGATAGGCGCATTGAGCCCAGAATCTGGGGCGACTTCTGGTCGGCCTGCAGTAATTGCAAGTGTTTGGGGATTGAGATCAATGTGCTCGGTCACGAGATTGCCACCACCATTCGATCAACTGCTTCGGTCAATATATCTGGGCTAGTTGCAAAATTGAGTCGAGCAAATCCACGTCCTGTCGGACCAAAACCTCGACCATCCAGAATTGCAACTTTCCCTTTTTCTAGAAAAACGTGGGAAGGGTTTTCACCTAAATTAAGTCCGTTGAGATCTAGCCATGCAAGATAACTATTCTCGGGAATGCGATATCTAATCTCAGGAATGCGTTGCGCCAAGAGAGTCGAGAGGAAATGTCTATTGGAATCAAGCTTTCTCATGATTGCCTCCAGCCAATCTATTCCCGCTGAATATGCAACGGTTGATGCAAATGCACCTAAGAGTGAGGCCCGGTAATGGGTTGCTGGAGGGAGTTTTTTGAGCAATGCGTCCATTTTCTCGCCTTGACTCACAACAACTGCGCACTTGAGACCCGCGATATTCCAGGACTTACTGGCCGCCGTAACCGTAATACCCACACGCTGCGCAACTTCTCCCAAGGAGAGAAACGGTACAAATACTTTCTCGGCAAATGTAAGGGGTCCATGTATCTCATCGCTTATCACAGTGACGCCGTACTCGTCCGCTAATTGTGCGATTATTAAAAGCTCTTCCTTTGAATAAAGTCGCCCTAATGGATTGTGTGGGTTGCAAAGCAGGTGAACACTTACACCTGCTTTGTATGCATCCTCCAGACCAGAAAAATCAATCGTCCAATTGGTTCCGTCATCTCCGAAAGGTACGTCGACCTTCTTAAGTTTGAGTTCCTGTATCCATGTCGAGAAGTTGTGGTAAACGGGCGAACTCACCAAAACTCGATCTCCAGGTGAGGTGAGAAGGCGGAGAACTTCAACCACTCCAACACCTACGTCTGTAACGACATGTACTTGAGCCGCATCCACATTCCAATTCATATATTTTTCGGAATAGTCTGTGAAGGCCAAAGAAAGTTCTGGAATAGGACCTAAATATCCAAGATCCGATTCACGAATCATTTCGAGTAATAAGTTGGTAATGGGTTCGGCTACCGGAAAATCCATCTCCGCCACGGGCAGGGGAAGTACGTCGCCTGGAAAATCACGCCACTTCGTACTTCGATGACGCCGCAACTGCTCTAGAGAAAATGCATTTACTTCTATGGGCGACATGGGGTCAGTATCCCATTCCAGGTGCGATCTTCTAACCTAGACGTCTTGTCGAATTTCGCACTATGAGCGTGGTTGGCAAGGTAATTGCTGACAACGCAGTATCTGGTTTGCGCAATTTCTCCATGATTGCTCGGCCAGCAATCTCTCCCATCAATTGAACGGGCTGTTCAATCGTTGTCAGATCAGAGAATTCCGCCATCTCGTGACCATCGAAACCAATAATTGAAATGTCAGCTGGCACTTTCAGCCCATGGCGCCTTGCTGCCTGAAGAGCGCCGATCGCCATTTCATCAGATTCGCAAAATATAGCTGTCGGCCGATTCGGTCTCGCTAATAATTCATCCATCGCTCGGGCTCCCCCATGCAAAGTGAAATCTCCGTGCACTTCTCGGCTTGGAATCCACTTCAAACTATTTTCTGCTAGAACTTGCATGAAGCCCAATCGACGGTCTTGAGGAACGCTGAAATTGAATGGGTCATCAGGTCGCCCTGACATTAAAGCAATCTCCTTATGGCCTTGATTCACGAGGTGCTGGGTCGCGGTCCGAGCGGCCGCCACATCATCGATCGCAACACTTGCACAACCTTCATGGTGCATACCCACAAGGGAAATCGGAATGCCAAGACTGAGCATGGAATCAAACTCTTCCTTGGTAGGGGGAAGGCTAATAACGATGATTCCATCAACTCGTCCTTTTAAAAGTTGGTGCTGAAAAAGTCGCTCACGCCCCTTCATGTGGCTGAAGTTATAGAGAAGTAAATCAAAACCGGCTTCGCGAAGAGATTGCTCCGCTCCATGGATCACTTGGGAGAAGTACCAATTAGCAATGTATGGCGCAACGACTCCGACGCTGTGCAATCGACCGACCGGTCCTCCAGTTTTCTCTTGTCCAATTGGATAGTTCAGCTCTTCGGCCGCTGCAACGATTTTTAGTCGCGTTTCTTCATTGACGTGATGCATCCCTCGCAAGGCTCTTGAAACCGTGGCAGTGGAAACCCCCGCCAAAGCCGCAATTTCCTTGATCCCAGCCATCTCTCCCTAACTGAAAATAAACTGAAAAATCCGCCAATCACTGCAACATTACCTGTAAAGAACTGAAACCACTTCGTAAAATAGAGCAAAAGCTTAGAAAAGGGTAGAGAAGGAGGTAAATTCCCCCTATGAGCCAACAAATAACCACCCGCATTGAATTACAACTGGAAAATCGAGATCGCTTGAGCGCTTTGTTGCGCATTTTCTTCGTTATACCCATCGCTATTTACGCTGCTGCTTTTGCAAATTACACGAGCAACTTTGACTATGCAGCCGGTCTCATCGTCCTTCCAGTTGTTTTGACTTTGCTCTTTCGTGGCGTTTACCCCTCCTATGTTTATAACTTCAATAAAGCTTTTCTTGGTCTGAGCCTTCGAGTCATGACCTACATACTTTTACTTACAGATGAGTATCCAACAATCGAAGCAAATGAAAAATACTCGGTCGAATTTCCTGACATAGAGGGAGGACAAAAACTCAGTCGCGGTTTGCCACTTGTTAAATGGTTGCTCGCCATTCCTCTTTACGTCGTCGGCATCATCTATTCGATCTATGCATTGATGCTCACGCTCGTGGCGTGGATAACGATCGTTTTTACGGGGACATATCCCGAATGGTGTGCGGCAGGAGTAATTGGCACTACCGCATATTGGAATCGAGTTTATGGATACGCATTTATTCTTGTTACAGATGAATATCCGAGTTTTTCACTTTAACTAATATTTAATGACCATCTCACAAGCGAGAATGAAGCTGATTGTCGCTGAAATTGTCGACGCGGATAAACGGTTCCAGCCGATCATTGATTCGCATCCGCTTTGCACAATTGGGCGATCACCTGCTTCCGTCAGTCATTTTGAATCACTTGTTGAATCTGTTATCTCACAGCAGCTAGCGGTTAAAGCCGCCGATACTATTCACGGCCGGCTAGTGGCATTGGCAGGTGGAAAGATGACGCCAAAGCGAGTATCTGCTTTAAATGCAACCGATCTGAGAAGTGCAGGAGTCTCTGGAGCAAAAGTTAAAACCATTCAGGGACTTAGTAACGCCGCCCTAACAGGCGAGGTGTCTATCGATGAACTTCATCTTCTTGAAGATGAAGTTGTAGCCAAACAATTAACATCTCTATGGGGAATTGGTCCATGGACCGTGGACATGTTCATGATGTTTCAATTGGGTCGTCTCGATATCTGGCCCACGGGTGATCTCGGAGTTCGTCGTGGATGGGAGAAAATTCACGCACTTAAAGAGCAGATCGAGCCCAAGAAACTTGAATTACGGGGCAATAAATTTAGGCCCCATCGAAGCGTTGTAGCTTGGTACTGCTGGAGAGCGCTAGAAAAGAAATAGTCTTACTTCGGCTCAAGAATCAAGGAAACAGAATTAATGCACCAGCGCTGATCAGTCGGCACATCGTAACCCTCTCCTTCAAATACGTGACCAAGATGCGAACCACAATTCGCGCATTGAACTTCGGTACGAATTCGCGGGGCCAACGAACGATCTTCAATCAGCACAACTGCATCATCACCGGTTGGCGCGTAAAAACTTGGCCACCCACAACCCGAATGAAATTTCGTATCACTTCTAAAAAGTTCTGCCGAGCACGCTTTGCATTTGTAGACCCCTACCGTTTCGGTATCTACATATTCTCCGGTAAAAGGTCTTTCCGTTGCACCGTGGCGAAGAACTTGATAAGAAAGAGAATCGAGTTTCGATTTTAGGGCCGCGTCATCAAGTTTGACCGGAAAATCGGCTGGACCGGTATCTTCTTTAGACATTTTTGACCTTCGGAAAAGCTATACCCGTCGTTGAGTGGCAGTCATAACCATTCGGATTCTTTCTTAGGTACTTTTGGTGATATTCCTCTGCGACCCAATAAGTTTGTTCATCTGCTGGTTGGATATCGGTAACAATTTTTCCCAAACCCGCTCGATCAAGTTCGGTTTGATATAAATCTCGAGTTGCTAAAGCTTCACTCAACTGTTCTGCAGTCGTGGTAAATATTGCACTTCGATATTGAGAACCGATGTCATTGCCTTGCTGATTCACGGAGGTGGGATCGTGCATTACCCAAAACTCTTCAAGCAATCTTTTGTATGACACGAGGCTGGGATCGAAATCAACACAAACCATTTCGGCGTGCCCAGTCCTGCCCGTGCAAACTTTTTCATAACTTGGGTTAGCGATCGATCCACCCATATAACCAACACTTGTCTCTAGAACGCCCTCAATTTGCCAATATCGCCGCTCGGCACCCCAAAAGCAACCAGTCGCAAAATATGCTCTCTCCATTCCCATATTCTTTCCAATTCTCATAGCAACCGCCAACCATCAGGCTCCTCGGGGACCTCGGTGTCAGTTGGGTTGAGAGTGATCGGGGCATCCCTGCACAAAAGTGCCGATGACATCTTGAATGAACAACACACGCGATATAGATCACGGTGCTTTTTGGAAATCTTTTTCGCTTTCTCCTTGTTAATAAGGTCACAAGCAGGGAGAATTACCCTCTTAGGCGCGCTTACGAGCCTGAGTAAGTAACCCCTGGAGCCTACTGAAGCCAGGTTGGTTTCTGCATATCGACGGGAAAGGGGGACGGGTATGGACTGGCGCCATCAATCTGCATGTCGCGACGAAGACCCCGAGCTTTTCTTCCCTGTGGGCAACACCGGTCCCGCTATAACTCAAATTGAAGAGGCCAAAAAGGTCTGCAACCGCTGTGTGGTCAAAGACGCATGCCTTGCCTGGGCTCTTGAAAGTGGCCAGGACGCTGGGGTTTGGGGCGGCTTATCGGAGGATGAGCGTCGGGCTCTCAAGCGCCGAGCCGCACGAAATCGAGCTCGGTTGATGGAGCAGAACCAACTTCACTAAAGGGGAAACCTCACTCGAGCAAGCGTTCCTTTTTCCTGAGTTAAAAATGCCAAATCTCCGCGAAGTTCATTCTCGGCAAGCGTCCTCACAATACTTAGCCCTAAATTGGGTGAGGCGATGGGATCAAATCCCTGAGGAAGGCCAACTCCATTGTCATAAATCTCGATCGAACAGCGCGCTTCATCGCGTTCAATGGAGATTGTCAGACGGTCCCCAGATTCATACAAGCCGTGCTCCAGCGCATTGTGAATGAGTTCGGTAATTACTAACGCAAGGGGTGTAGCGAGTCTGGGCTCGAGCGAGCCGATTCTTCCATTTCTCTCAATATCAATTTCGTTCATGCGAGGACTTAACTCGCGAGCACTGAGAATCAATCTATCCAGAACATCATCGAATGCGACAGATTCTTCAGAACTTGCCGACAATGTTTCATGAACCGTGGCGATCGAAGCGATTCGGCGAACAGCTTCCTCCAAGGCTTGACTGGCAGCGGGATCCTCTATTCGTCGAGATTGCAATCGAAGTAGCGCCGAAACAGTTTGGAGATTGTTCTTCACTCGATGATGGATTTCTCTGATGGTTGCGTCTTTTGTTACCAACTCACGATCACGGCGACGCACTTCGGTGATGTTATGAAGCAGAACTATTGCGCCGATTCTGTCTGCACCCGCAAGCAAGGGCATGACCAGTAAATCAATTGTGCCTGCCGAATTCTCACATTCAACTCTACGAAGCCCTCTCCCACTAAGTGCGCTGCGTAACCCCTCTTCATGTGCATCGTGACGGATATTGGAAAGAGATTCAGCAATTTCTCCTAAAGAAAAACTCTCAAGCTCATTTACCCAACCAAGTCTGCTAAAGGCAGAACGAGCATTTGGACTCGCGTACGAAATAATTCCATTCACATCTAGTCGAATGAGCCCGTCTCCTACTCGCGGTAAAGGATCAAAAACAGCAATCGCGTCCGGATAAGGAAAAGCACCTTCAGCAACCATTCGGTATAAATTGTGCGCGATTTCGCGGTAATTTAATTCAAGCCTGCTGGGAGAACGCATCAGATCTGCATTCCGATGTCGCGATATTGTGGCGATAACCTGACCGGCAAACGAGACTGGAATTGTCTCTTCTTTGATCAATAAATCACCAATTTGTTCAGGTTCAGAATCTCGAATTATCTCCCCGTTAGATAGAGCAGCATCTATACGGCCACGATCACCCCACGAAATCTCGTCACCGATTACTTCGTCAGTGAAAACCGTAGCTGCAGTGGTGGGACGGATGTGAGCCACGGCGACATGCCCTGTGGGCCAGCTCCGGTTGTCTTTGCGCAATGGAACCCACAAAATCAGATCAGCGAAAGAGAGATCTGAAAGCATTTGCCAGTCTGCGGTCAATTCGTGCAGACGATGAATCTGCTCCTTGGTGAGCGCACTTCGTCCCCATATAAGGTCTTCAAGCCGAGCCACTGATCTGGCCACCCTTCAACCAAATAGGAAGTTGTGTCTCAACTTCTTGCCTGGCGAACCACGTTAATTCTTCGTCTTCAGACTCAGCCACCAAAACTGATTCGACTTGGTTCCAGCGTAGATCGGCAATGAGCTCGATCGTGTCTTCATATTCAATTCCCAATTGCGAGAGCTCCAAATCCAACGCAAGAACAAAACCATATTGAGATTGCAATCTTTGCTTTGACTCCAAGGCGGCCAAATAAGAAAGTTGAAATTCCAGTTCCTCGTGATCTTCATCGATATTTTCTCGTTGATAATTCGTAGTCATCACATAGGCATGCGGAAAACGAAGGACCTCGACATTTGCAAACTCTTCTATCTCTTTTGGCGTCACCGGTATATACCCTCGCATGGGACAAGGGTATAAGGGTTTAGCTCTGCAATTCGACCGCCAATTTTGATATTGCTCTTCGTAATCGTGATCTATCGCTCACTTCAAAAAGGGTGGCTCTATCTGCCTCCGCTTTCGCGAGAGTAGAAGAATCTCTCGGAGCGCTCACGATTCGGTGAGGATGAAGTGGAGCGCAGGCAGCCAAGAATTGTGCATCGCGGGCGTTTTTCCTCCTTCCCGCACCTTGCATATTGAGCAGGAAGCTCACTCGAGCAGAGATCGTAACTTTGGATAGGCTCCTCAGTAGCGATTCAAAACGATGCAATGAAAGCGGTTCGGATTTACCTACAAATACGATTTCATCTGCATGCTCACATGCCCAATGAACCAAAGTAGCCGACCACCTGCGATCCGTCAGCGAGTCAGATAACTCTTCAATGGAGCCCAGGTCGATGACCACGCAGTCAAAATTTTGTAGTGCGTTCTCTATGTATGCCGCCAGATTTCCCATCTTATTTTGAGTAAATTCAGTAACCTTTAGGTTTATTGCAACTTCCCGCGCCAACTCCTCGTTCTCCAATTTGTGTAAGCCAAGAAGCAATGCAACGGAAGGCGAGTGGACATCCGCATCGATTAAGAGGGTCTCTTTGCCAATGACGCTCATCTCCATCGCTAGATTCAGTGCAATTGTGGTGCAGCCAGTAGCGCCAGATGGAGAAGCAATCCCTATAACGCGCGCTCGCGCACGGGGTTTGATTAATGGCTGACTCCTAATCAATGGAGAACGAACTGATCCACGTATGCAGTTAAGTAACTCGGTATCCGTTTTGGGAACGGGCATAAGTGCGGAATATTCAGTGGAGGGGGAATTCGAAAATCCAACGACACGACGAAAGATTCTTTGATACTCGTCGATATCCGAAGGTGATAGCGATATCAAATCGGGCGAAAAAATCAGAACTGCATCTCTCACTTCAGCATTCGAATCGCGGATGAATGACCGCAATGAATCGGCATCCAGAGCACGATAGACGACGCTCCACCCTTGTCCATAGAGAGTTCCAGCGATAAAGCCTTCCGTAGTCGCGTCTGCGATTGCAGTGACTACTACTGGGAGAGCGATCTCAGCCATTGACCCGAATAACAACAAGTCGTCCAGCTGATGTGGCCTTGAGTAGATTTACGACCTCAAGGCCAGGTGCTGAAAGGGTGAGAGAAAGCGAGCCGCCCATATTGGAGCCACTCTTATCAATCCCGATTACGAAGACCTTCGACATGACAAGTATGGGCTGGCTAATGGTCGAGGCAATGTGAGGGTCCCCCACTTGATAAATGCTAACTAGCGCCCCTTCCAGAAGGTCCTTAGGAAGATCACCTTTCAGCACGCTTATGGGAACGGAAACATAATTGAATAAATGAACTTCCGAACTGAGCGAACTGGCCGGGACGATCTCACCTACCTTGATGTTTCGCAGTACAAGAAGTCCGACCAAAGGAAATTTTGCAACCGCATATTTTTCACCAGCCTGTCCCATAGATAAGGGAATAGCCTCGACATCTCGACTGGATAGAACCATTCCTGAAATCAGATTGGTTCTCGCACTCCAATAGAGTGTTGAGCGATTGGCAGATGAGGAAATGAAATAAGCGGATAGGAATGATGCGGCAATGAGAGTGCCCGCAAGCATCATTCTGGTTGAGATGGCCCTCGTGTAATTTCGCATAGAAGAGAACTAAAGAGCCTTGACGTCAGGTTATGCGCAGCGCCATCCACAGACATCCGTTTGGATGATGCAAAGTTCATCCCGCAGGATGAAGCCGTTTGGCGGCTCATGGCGAATCTTGACACTATGACAACTTCCAGCCTACTTACGCGACCTATTGCCTTCATCGACCCCACGACGAACGAACCCGAGTTATGGAATCACCCGATGTTAGATCTCTTCGGGAAGCCGGAAACATATCTACAACTCCAACCATTGTTGTATTCCATCCCTAGCAATTTTGGCGAGGAGTACGACCCAGAATTCGCTCCTCAACCGACATCAGCAAGAGATCTCCCAGATCTTCACGCGTGGACTATTCGTTTCGCAATGAGCGTTCTAGAAATTTGGGCAACAAAGAGGCAACCGGCGCAACTCGCTCGTTGGTGCCATCACGTCATTTACGCCGAGCTAATCAAGAATGTCGGTTCACAGAAAAACGTGGGCAGAATCCGAAAGATTTACGAGTGTCAGCCGTTAGATGGAATATGCGAAACTACCCTTACGGTTCGTTTCGAAGATCGCGTGAGATCTCTAGTCATACGTTTCGAAGGAGTGGATCACCGATGGCTCTGCACTTCCCTAACTCTTTTATAAATTAGGAAACTACGCTTTTTCAGGCTGCAGATCCGTGGCACCGCTTATATTTCTTACCCGATCCACATGGACACGGCGCATTGCGGGAAATACCTCCCGTTTGCTTAACGCCAGTTTCATCTGCAGCTGAATATTGCAAATTCGTCGGGGTCGAATGCACGTCAAGTCCTTTACCCGAGACTTGATTGCTGTTTTCTTCAACAGTAACTTCAACATTGAACAGGAAGCCAGCTATTTCTTCTTTGATCCCGTCCATCATCGCTGAAAATAGTTCGAAACCTTCGTTCTGGTACTCAACAAGTGGATCTCTTTGTGCCATCGCACGCAAGCCAATTCCTTCTTGCAGATAATCCATTTCGTAAAGATGTTCTCGCCATTTGCGATCAAGTACAGAGAGAAGAACCTTTCGTTCGAGCTCTCTCATGATCTCAGAACTCAAAGATTCTTCACGCTTTGCATATGCTGCCACCGCGTCATCAACAACTCTCTGTCGCAGATAATCAGGATCAAGTGCAGATCGACTACCCAGCTCCTTCTCCAAATCTTCGATCGTGAAAGAGATTGGGAAAATCGCCTTGAGGGCTGCCCATAAAGTAGCAAGATCCCAATCCTCGGCATAATTTTCTGAGGTAGCAGAATCTACGTAGGCAGAAAGAGTCTCCTCCATGAAGATTCGAACTTGATCTTGAATGTCTTTTCCTTCGAGAACAAGTCGTCGCTCGCCGTACACAACTTGACGTTGACGGTTAAGCACATCATCGTATTTCAAAACATTTTTACGTATTTCAAAGTTCTGGGCCTCAACTTGCGTTTGCGCAGATCGAATGGCATTACTAACCATCTTTGACTCGATTGGTTGGTCCTCAGGTATGCCTGCCGCCGAAAGAAATCTTTCGACCATTCCCGAGTTGAATCGACGCATGAGATCATCTTGCAAAGAAAGATAGAAACGAGACTCGCCTGGATCTCCTTGGCGGCCTGAGCGACCACGTAACTGATTATCGATGCGACGGGATTCATGTCGCTCGGTCCCGAGTACATAAAGACCACCAAGAGAAATTACTTCCTCGTGTTCTTTCGCTACTGCATCTTTCTGCTTGGCAATCTCTGAGGGCCAAGCCAATTCATATTCCTCAGGTGTATCAACGGGTGAAAGTCCACGTCGCTGTAATTCAAAATCCGCCATAAATTCGGGATTTCCACCGAGCATGATGTCGGTTCCGCGTCCTGCCATATTTGTTGCCACGGTAACCGCACCCGTAATTCCAGCTCGGGCGATAATTGCTGCCTCGCGCTCATGGTGCTTGGCGTTGAGAACCTCATGGGCAATACCGTTTTTGCGCAAGACAGCCGAAAGGTCTTCCGACTTCTCGACGCTGACGGTACCTACAAGAACCGGCTGACCCTTGCGGTGACGCTCAACAATGTCTTTAGCGACAGCGGCGAATTTTCCTTCTTCAGTTTTATACACCAAATCTGCTTGATCCATACGGATCATCTCGCGGTTGGTGGGGATGGGAACAACTCCCAATTTATAGATTTGATGAAATTCGGATGCCTCGGTCATCGCCGTTCCGGTCATTCCAGATATCTTTTCGTATAAGCGGAAATAATTCTGCAACGTGATGGTCGCAAGAGTTTGGTTTTCGTCTTGAATTTCGATTCTCTCTTTGGCCTCAAGCGCTTGGTGCATTCCTTCGCTATATCGTCGTCCAGAAAGAATTCTTCCTGTGTGCTCGTCAACGATAAGCAGTTCACCATTCATGACGACGTAATCTTTATCGCGCTTAAAGAGTTCTTTTGCTCGAACAGCATTGTTTAAGTAGCTAATTAAAGGAGTATTAGCCGCTTCATATAAATTTTCGATACCTAGCAATTCTTCAACTTTGGTGACACCCTCTTCAAGAATTCCTGAGGTCTTCTTCTTTTCGTCAATTTCATAGTGAACGTCTCTAATAAGCTTTCCTGCGATGGTATTAAATTCCACATACCATTTTGTAGCTTTATCAGCAGGCCCACTGATAATCAATGGAGTTCTAGCCTCATCGATCAAGATCGAGTCCACCTCATCGACCACAGCGAAGTAATGATCTCGTTGAACACATTCATCAAGCGTCCATGCCATGTTGTCTCGAAGGTAATCAAATCCAAATTCATTATTTGTGCCGTAAGTAATGTCAGAGGCATAGGCTTTGCGTCGTTCGGTTGGATCCATTGCACTTAAAATGACACCCACACTTAATCCAAGGAAGCGATGGATTCGACCCATCCATTCACTATCGCGTTCAGCCAAGTAATCATTGACGGTTACTACGTGCACACCTCGACCGGCCAGAGCGTTGAGATAGGAAGGCAATGTTGCAACAAGAGTCTTGCCTTCACCTGTGCGCATCTCAGCAATATTGCCTCGATGGAGCGCAACTCCACCCATCAATTGAACATCGTAATGGCGTTGGCCCAAAGTGCGTTTGGCGGCTTCACGAACAACCGCAAAAGCCTCCGGCAAAATATCGTCAAGGGTCTCACCACTGGCAAGGCGTTCCTTGAATGCGCCAGTCTTCCCTCGAAGGGCCTCATCGGAGAGTGACCCGATTTCGACTTCGTGGGCGTTGACAGCGGTAACGATCTTGCTCAAATCGCGAAGAACTCGACCTTCGCCTGCTCGCAAGATTCGATCCAAAAATGCTGGCATTCAACTACCTCTCTCAGATAAGGACTTTCCTGAACCTTACGTTTTAGACTTTAATGAGGCTCAGATCCATTCCACTATCGTAGGGGTTGAGCCAAAAAGGCCGTAATCCCCGCTACAACCGTATATCCAGCGCTTTCAAGGGCTCGGATTCCCTCGCTTAACGTAGAACCGGTAGTAACGAGATCATCAACTAGCACGACGGGGCGAAAGAAAACTGATCCTGCCTTGGTAGACATTGCTCCAGTGAGATTCTCAGTCCTCCCTGCGCCGGATAACGTGGATTGATCGACAACCTTACGTTGATGAAACAAAACATCTCTGATTTGTATTCCTTGAGAGCGGGAAAGAATCTGCGTCAAATGAGAAATATAGTTTCGTCCTCGTCTTCGGTTAGCTCGCGACGAGGAAGGTATGGGAACTAGGTGAGGCAAATCCCCAAGCATTTCCCTAGTATTTTTAAGAGAGTTGACCAATGCGGCAATTACAAAATCATCGGCTTCGACAATCCCGTCCTCTTTCGAAGCAAGAAGAATTCGGCTTGCAGTTCTTGAGTACTGAACCGATGAAAGTATCGGCACTTGAGAAACACAACTTCTGTAGTCCCCGAAGCTCCAATCTTTTGCGCAACTAAAACACAGACCCCGATGCAGAGTTGAGCACCCTAGGCACCTCAGAGGAAAGAGCATTTCTTGCAATCCGGAGAAAAACTTCATCGTCCGATTCTTATTGACTGATCACTACCTCAGAAAACAAAACACATGTTATGTGGATGGAAAATCTTTCGGTTGAAGTTTGATGACTCTGGTTTCTATTACTCCCCCAGCCACGCGTGGAAGGGTTAGAACGAAATGGGCACCTTTGCCCACCCGACCCCAAGCCTCAAGTTCGCCGTTATGCAATCGGGCGTCCTCAAGAGAAATGGAAAGTCCGAGCCCAGTACCTCCTCGGACACGAGCTCGAGATAAATCCGCTCTCCAAAATCGATCGAAGACTCGATAAGTGCTCTCTTCATCGAAGCCAATTCCATGGTCTCTTACTCCTACCGCTACGGCAGAATCTGAGGTCGCGATCGTGATTTCCACGGGATTACCTTCGGAGTACTCGATTGCGTTTGTGAGCAAGTTGCGCAAGATTCTCTCCACGCGACGAACGTCGGCGCTGATTATTTCGGAGTGCCCTGGCTCGTTTAAGTTGAGTTCAATGCCACTTTCACGAGCAAGTAGATGTAAATCCGAAATGCAACGTTCGACTAAAGCGACCAAATCGAACTGAACGATTTCCAGGACGGCTACTTCTGCATCGAATCTGCTCACTTCCAACAAATCTTCTCAGAGCTTTTCGAATCGATCGAGCTGGGCAACAAGTAATTCTGCGCTTCGAGCAATGTCATGATCAAAATGATCTCGCGATGAGTAGATAACCGCGGACGCCATCCGAAGCGTGGTCAATGGCGTTCGAAGTTCATGCGACACGTCGGACACAAATCTTTGCTGCACATGCGACAAGTTTTCTAATCTCGAAATTTGCTGCTTAAGAGAATCTGCCATTTCGTTGAAGGCTTCGCCCAGCCGAGCAATTTCGTCTTTGCCTTTAATGGTCATGCGTTGATCTAGATCGCCCGCGGTAAATCCCTCCGCAATCCGCGCTGCTTCGCG
>JAPLBP010000041.1:0-943 GCA_026392695.1 Actinomycetota bacterium
TTATTATTGCCTTGTCTGTTTTTCTGGCCTTTTATATCTATCAAGATCAGAAACATGCCAACATGGTTACAGCAGCGCGAGCAATAACGTCTGATATTGACAGAGCACAAACGATAATTGATGAAATTCGCAAACTACAAGGTGCTGACTATAACCAGCGGCAGATCCTGATCCATGATAGCTGGCTAAAAAATCGGCATTTGTTCGGTCGAAAGATTAACTCCAAGGATTTTGAATTGTTTAACAAATTCTTTGATACTTGTAAGGACATTGATGAGAGTAAAATGAAATTGCAGAAAATGCTCGAACAGAATTTCATCGCCAAAATAGATTACGTACAGAAACATGTTCTCCAAGTGCGATCAAAGGATACGAAAGCCATCATTGCGGCTCGTGCCAAAGATTTGGAAATTATTGCGATGGAGCCCTATGTTTGGGTACCATTTTTGCCGAAAGATGCGATGCTACTTGCCGCCAATTCAGTAAAGTATTTGAGTGATTTGGATGCATATAATTACTTAAAAGCATTTTCCCAAAGTACAACTTTACGATGGTACTTAACCCATCTTTTTTAACATGGGGAAAATGTCCACCCAGGCCCTGCGCAACTCCAAGCCCCAAACCGAAAGGCGTGAAATTTACGAGTGATGGAGCTCTTCCTGAAAGTGATGAGCCATGCGGACTTCTCCCGACACTTCATTTGAGGTTGTATTAACGATTGGTGGGGTTGCCGGAGTTGCTTGAAGCCAAAATTGAAAAGGTCTCGAGTTTCCTCGAGACCTTTGCTCAGCTTCTCAAACTTTTTGATCGATACCAATAGACCAGTCCTGAGAGAGTGAGGCTGCGGAGTTGCCGACGGGAATTGAACCCGCACCTGCAACTTGGTGAAAGTTGCAATGCGACCACTACGCCACGGCAACACCGCCCATTTAGAATCGAGCAA
>JAPLBP010000041.1:1010-4957 GCA_026392695.1 Actinomycetota bacterium
GTATCAAGACATCGCCATTCCTGTGCATGAAACATCATTGGGTAAAAAGACGAAAGACCTCGATAATCTCGAGGTCTTTCGTTTCGGCAACTCCAAGGCTCAATGCGTTTTTGTGTGAAGTGACCAACTTCGGCATTCAACCATTTCCTCGACATGATCGAGGCAGGGCAATGATGTCATAAATCTTGACTACTCAGAGTGAGAAATATTCGGCTATCTTTTTCACAACTTCTATGTTTACTTTGAATGTGCCGTTTGCCACAGTACAACGAAGAAACGCTCCGCTCCCATAAATGCGCTCAACGTAAACACGCTTGCCACAAGAGGAGTTCGGGCGCGAAGTGGAATCAATTTGTGGTTCATGTGGATTTCTTTCGAGGAATTGTCAGGGGAGACCACTAACCCTGGCATACACAGCCGATGCAGGAATCTGCTTTTCAGTTCGCCACATTTCTTATCCTCCATCTCCAGAGACCATGGAGGAGGGAAATGAATAAAGAAAGCAAATTTAGCGCCCGACGAATACCACTCTTGGGGTTGGCATCAGCAACATGTGGGATCTTCGTAGCAATGCAATTCCCCGCCAGCGCTTCGACGTCAATAACGTGGAGTCCAGAGCGAATTGCTAAAGACGCGATAGCAGTGGTCGGAGCAGGAATTGGAGCAAGCATTTCGACGGCAACATATTTACCTTTAACGGCCACCTTGGGTCCCACCATTGCGTCTGGACTTGCTGGAAGCGCCGGATTTACTGCGGGTGGAGGAACAAAAATCGCAGGCGATTACTTGGTAGATCATCCCAAGACGTCCCTGCGCACGTTATCAGCAACGGTCATAACCTGTGATTTAGCTTCGCTGCCGAACAACTTAAAAGTAATTGTTAAGAATGTTGCGCGGTGGTTTTCGAGGTAGACAAAAAAGAAAAGCCCCTGAATTTCTCAGGGGCTTTTCGACGGAATCGCTTTACTTTAGACGCTCGCCCGAGACTGCATCAAAGAGGTGAATCGCTGCAGGATTGGCAACAACTGAAATGGTTGAGCCAGGCTTTGGTGGATTCTTTGGATCCCAACGAACGATGACCTGTGCGCCTTCATCTGTCGAGTTTGCGAATTTCACTGTTGGATCCGCAGGCTTTCCGTATACAAATGCATCCGCACCGAGTTCTTCGACAACCTCAACGAGAACATGGAACCCGTCAGAAGCTGGAGTGAATCCTTCTGGACGAATACCTACGATGACGTTGTTACCGGCATGTGCAGGCACTGGAACGCTGAATGCTCCAAGCATCGCAACGCCATTGGCAACAGGAGCCATGAGCAAGTTCATCGCAGGAGATCCAATGAATCCAGCTACGAAGGCGTTCTTTGGATTGTCATAAAGATTACGAGGAGTATCAACTTGCTGTAGCAAGCCATCCTTGAGGACTGCAACGCGATCACCCATGGTCATAGCTTCAACCTGGTCGTGCGTTACATAAACCGTTGTGATTCCAAGGCGACGTTGTAGTGCTGCGATTTGTGTACGAGTTGCAACACGTAACTTGGCGTCAAGGTTTGAGAGAGGCTCATCCATAAGGAAGACCTGTGGTTCGCGAACGATTGCGCGACCCATAGCAACGCGCTGACGTTGTCCGCCAGAGAGCGCCTTTGGCTTGCGATCAAGGTATGGCTCGAGGTCGAGCAACTTTGCTGCTTCAAGAACTCGTCGCTCACGTTCTTCTTTTGCGGTGCCGGCGATCTTGAGAGCGAAGCTTCGTAACGTCGCGATCGCCAATTAAAATGCGACCGTTATCAATTTCCTCAAGTCCGGCCAACATACGAAGTGATGTGGATTTTCCGCAACCTGATGGTCCAACTAAAACCAGAAACTCGCCATCGTTGACAACGAGATCTAATTTATCTACTGCTGGGATTGTTTGACCCGGATAAATACGGGTCGCTTTGTCGAAAACGACAGAGGCCATGACATAACTCCTTCTCCGGGCAGGTACGTGCCCGACGGTCCGTTGGATGAAGGGAACTGGTAAAGCCCACGAGAGCTAAACGCAGACGGTTCTCAGGAGCGAGCCCTGAGCGCCGTGAAGCGGACAATACGCTATGCGCACCACCTTGCGGAAGTAGGTCAGGCGGAAACGCCGCAGGCTCCCTGCCTTCGCCCGATACGCTTGAACCTATGGAGATAAGGCTGGGGTTGCTGGTACCGGACGAGCGTCCCATTTCGGGGCTCTTCGTGGATATAGCCGTGGTCTTGGGGCTCATTCTTGTCGCGGCCCTGTTTGTGGCGGCCGAGATTGCCCTCATATCTCTGCGAGATAGCCAAATCCGCCAGATGGCGACTCGGGGTCGGCGTGGAGCAAGAGTTGCCCACCTTTCCAAGAATCCAAATCGATTTCTAGCCGCTGCCCAAGTCGGGGTCACAGTCTGCGGTTTCCTATCGGCCGCCCTTGGCGCCGAGCGGATCGGCACGTACGTCGAGCCATGGCTTGAGGGTTACAGACTTTCGCGCGGTTGGAGTAATGCAATATCTCTGGTTGGGCTTACTTTGATCATCGCGTATTTCTCTTTGGTATTAGGCGAACTGGTTCCGAAAAGATTGGCGCTTTTTCGCACCGAGAAAATCGCTTTAACTGCTGCTCCAATAATTGACGTAATGGCAGCATTCTTTCGCCCTGTCATTTGGCTTCTCTCTCTTTCGACAGATTTTGTTGTGCGCATTTTTGGAGTCGATCCAAAAGAGATTCGTGAGCAAATGTCTGAAGAAGAGTTGTTGGACCTTGTTTCCGGTCACGCAGCACTGACGCCAGAAGAGCGCGAAATTGTCGAAGAAGTTTTTAACGCAAGCGAGCGTCAAATTCATGAAGTCATGGTGCCTCGCACAGAAGTTGATTTTCTCGATGCTTCATTGACCGTGGGTAAAGCAATAGCGCTCGCGGTTGATAAAGCACATTCTCGTTATCCGGTAGTGCGAGGATCTTCCGATGAGGTCATCGGATTTATCCATGTACGAGATCTTCTTGATACCTCTTTGGCAGGTAACGGTGAAAAGATTCAGGAGATTGTTCGATCAATCATGTTTTTGCCGGGCACAAAAGGCGTTCTTCCTGCGTTGACGGAGATGCGAAACCAACGTCAACACTTGGCTATCGTGCTCGACGAATACGGTGGCACGGACGGCATCATTACGATGGAAGATCTAGTTGAGTGTCTGATCGGTGAAATTCACGACGAATACGACGATATAAAAGATGACGTTCAACATGAAATTCGTACGGGCGATTTCGAGGTCGACGGTTTGATTTCAATAGAGGAATTGCGTGAGGAAACGGGAATTTACTTGCCAGATGGACCTTATGAGACTTTGAGCGGTTTGTTGGCACACACTCTTGGAAGAATTCCCCGAATATCAGATGTAATTGTGGTTGAAGGAGCCCGTATTGCGGTGCTTTCTATGGAAGGCAAGAGAGCCGGAGATTTATTGATCTCCAGACCCCCTGAGGTAGTGGAAGAATGAGCGCATGACACGGAAAAGAGTTCTCTCGGGCATTCAATCGACCGCCGAATCCCTCCACCTTGGGAATTACCTAGGCGCGGTTCGTCAGTGGATTCCTCTGCAAGAGGAGTATGAAACTTTCTATTGCATAGCCGATCTTCATACGCTCACCGTTGAAACCAAGCCTGAAATTCTGCGTAAGCGAATTCTTGCTACTGCTGCACAGCTCATCGCTCTAGGTGTCGATCCAAGTCGCAGTGCTCTCTTTCTGCAATCGAATGTTGCAGCCCATAACCAATTGGGTTGGGTCATGGAATGTATTGCTGGCTTCGGCGAAGCAAGTCGCATGACGCAGTTCAAAGACAAGTCACAAAAGAATGGAACCGACAGAACCGTCGTCGGTTTATTTACTTACCCCATGTTGCAGGCTGCAGATATTTTGCTTTACCAAGCAGACC
>JAPLBP010000051.1 GCA_026392695.1 Actinomycetota bacterium
CGACAACTAAAATTGAGATTATTCAGAATTCTTGCGCTTGTTCTACCGAGGCAGTGGCAGAGACAGCGGAAGTTTCTTGTTGCTCAGACTCGTCTACGACCTGCTGCTAATTCGAAGCAAGCCTGATGAGTACTTTCGTAGAAATCTCGCCTCGACTAAGCAAAGGCAGGCAGACTGGCCGATTGGCGTTGTTTGTCCTTGGCTGGTTTTCGCTTTATTGGGTCAACGGCAGAGTGTGGAATCTTCTCCTCTTTACCGTGTTCGGCGCTGATGAGAAATCAAAAATCGGGGATTCCATTCATTTCTTTTTCTACGACTTCACCAAAATTGCCTTGCTCCTTCTGGGCATTACCTTCGCTGTCACCTATGCGCGATCTTTCATCACGATTGAAAGAACGCGCGCACTCCTTGGAGGTAAGCGAGAAGGGATCGGAAATGTTCTGGCCGCAAGCGCAGGAATCGTCACTCCATTTTGCTCCTGCAGCGCGGTGCCAGTGTTTATCGGTTTTCTCGGATCGGGAGTACCAGTCGGGGTGACGCTAAGTTTCCTTATCGCGAGTCCACTAATCAATGAAATCGCCGTGGGACTTCTTTTCACAATGTTTGGCTGGAAGATTGCCGCAATCTATTTACTCTCTGGACTCGTGATCGCAGTAAGTGCCGGAATCATTCTGGGTAGGTTGAAAGTAGAGCGATGGGTTGAACCCTTCGTCTTTGAAACTAAGATAAATGACGCCCCAGCCTTTGGTGCGCCTAGATACACGATCAATGAACGTACCTCCTTAGGCATTGAGGAAGCTAAAGTAATTTTTCTGAAGATCTGGCCTTACCTTCTAGGTGGAATTGCCTTAGGAGCTGCAATTCATGGGTGGGCGCCAACGACGTTCTTTGCACAATACGCTGGCGCGAGTAATCCATTCGCGGTCGTCATCGCGGTAATTGTAGGCATTCCCCTATATTCAAATGCAGCAGGCGTAATGCCCATTGTTCAAGTTCTTTATGACAAGGGTTTACCGATGGGCACTCTCTTGGCCTTCATGATGTCCGTAGTGGCACTGAGCTTGCCCGAGATGATTTTGTTACGACGAGTGTTGAAACCGAAACTGCTCGTTACTTTCATTGCTGTTGTTGGGCTAGGAATAATTTTTGTTGGCTATTTATTCAACGCAATTCTCTAGAGATTGGTGAGCACAATGATGGATATAAAAGTTTTAGGGCCGGGATGCAAAAATTGCGTAACACTTGATCGCATCACTCACGAAGTGATTGCCGAAATGGGCATTGCAGCAACGATTGAAAAGATTGAGGATTACGCACTTATTGCTGGCTACGGGGTTATGTCCACGCCAGCGCTCGTGGTGGACGGAAAGGTGCTTCTCTCAGGTCGAGTGCCAACCGCTAGACATCTGAAGGAGATTCTCGAGGCGGCTCATTCCTAGAAGGTAGTTGCTGGGTTACCATTTTCCTATGAGCACCTTCGCCCATCGCAGGAACTCCGCACTCCTTGTTATTGATGTTCAAAAAA
>JAPLBP010000102.1 GCA_026392695.1 Actinomycetota bacterium
CCTTCGTAAACTTATCCGCCCAGACAGGATCTGAGGCAATGAAAACCGGAAGGGCATTAACAAAGGCACAGCCCGCGTCGATTGCGCATTGGGCATAGAACTTGGCTGCGGCTTCCGAACCCACCGGAAGATAGCAAATGAGAACTTCTACCTTTGCATCCTTAAGCGCTTGCACCATGTCAACTTCAGGAAGCGTCGATTCGGCTATCGTCTCGCGGTAGTAGCGACCCAGCCCATCCAGCGTGGTACCTCGTTGAACAACTACACCTGAATTAGGAACCTGCGCGAATTTGATTGTGTTGTTTTCACTTGCCCAAATGGCGTCGGCCAGATCGAGGCCCACCTTCTTCTCATCAACATCAAAGGCCGCAACGAACTTTACGTTTCTGATGTGGTACCCACCCATGGTGGCATGCATTAAGCCTGGAATCTCTTGGTCAATGGCCGCATCTTGGTAGTAAACAACCCCTTGAACAAGTGAGTTAGCACAATTTCCAACGCCCACAATGCCCACACGAATGTCACCATCACTGGTTTCGATTTTTTTCAATAAAGCGGTCACGCTATTTCCTTTCGGTATTTATCATGTCTTCCAACCAAGCAATTTCTCGCTCGTAGGAATCTAAAGAATGGCGTCGCCACTCCTCGAGATATTTATCAATTCCAACCGGAGACTTCTCAAGTTCGCTCCGAAGAATTTCCGCACGTTCTTTAAGCCGTCGATGGCGACCCTCAAGTATTCGAACGCGATTTGTTGGCGATGTAGGGCTAAAGAAGGCAAAGTGAACCTCAAAGCCTTCGTCCTCCCACGTATCTGGACCTACTGTTTGCGTTAGCTCGACAAAACGAGCCTTTCCTCTATCTGAGAGTCGATACACGATCCGAGAACGGCGCGAAATTCCCCCATCATCAATGAAGGATTCCTCGATAAGTCCCGAATCGAGCATTCGGCGCAATTGCGGATAAAGGACGGAAAATGAAAGCGCTCGAAAAGGGCCAAAAATAGTGGTCAGCCTTTTTCGCAGTTCATAACCGTGTAGGTCGCTCTGCTGGAGAAAGCCTAATAGCGCGAATTCCAGGGACTCACTTCGCGAGCGCATCGTGGGATCCTTTCCCTGATTCACACCCGCACGGGGCGCTTTATATCTATTCGATATATCGAGTGGGAAGTCAATCGGATATAGCCACTAATAGCAAATCGGGCTTCGGCGTGGCGAGGCCAACCCTCACTTTTGTGAAGAAGCGAGTTCTACGATGCCTTCAATTCCCCATTTAGCCCCTCTGAAGCATCCGCTCAGACGGCTTATCAGACCTATCTAGTGGGAGGAATTATCGTGAGCCTGCTGTCATGGAAATTGCATGGAAATGGTAAATCAATCAGTGCTGGTGAAGTTGTCTCCACGGACGAGCGACTCAGTTGGCCTCGCACGATCGGCGTGGGTCTTCAGCACATCGCCGCAATGTTTGGAGCCACTTTTCTGGTTCCGATTATTACGGGATTACCACCCACAACCACTCTGTTCTTCTCAGGAATCGGAACACTCCTATTTCTCACAATTACGAAGAATCGTGTGCCGAGCTACCTCGGTTCCTCATTTGCTTTCCTCGCCCCAATTGCAGCCGCCGTCTCTAAAGGCGGGATGTCAGACGCCCTTGGTGGCGTTGTCATTACTGGTGTCATTCTTGCCATCGTCGGCCTTATTGTGCGAGCAGCGGGCATCGGTTGGATCAATTGGATGTTACCGCCAATCGTGACCGGAACAATTGTCATGGTTATCGGATTGAATCTTGCGGGAGCGGCAAAGGGGAATTTCTCTAAAGGTCCAGGAATTGGAATTCTGACTCTTGGCTCGATCGCGCTCATTTCCGTTATTTCACAAGGATTCTTGAGTCGAATTAGTATTTTCGTCGGCTTGGTAATCGGGTATGTAGTGGCGCTCTTTATGGGTGATGTGAACACGGATGGAATAAAGGCAGCAAAGTGGATCGCCGCACCTCACTTTAGTTCTCCAACTTTCAAGGTAAGTGCCATCGTTTTGTTCTTGCCGGTCGTCTTAGTTTTGATTGCAGAAAACGTTGGACACGTAAAAGCAGTCTCTGCAATGACCGGAAAAAATCTCGATGATCAAATGGGAATGGCGCTCTTTGCAGATGGAGTTTCGACAACGCTGGCCGGTATCGGTGGCGGTTCGGGAACAACGACGTACGCGGAAAATATCGGTGTTATGGCGGCCACGAGGGTCTACTCAACGGCCGCATATTGGATTGCAGGACTAGGTGCGATCGTCCTGTCGCTATCCCCCAAGTTCGGCGCCGTTCTTAGCGCGACCCCCGTCGGTGCGCTCGGCGGAGTCGGCGTGGCACTCTTCGGAATGATCGGAGTTCTAGGTGCTCGAATTTGGATCGAAGGAAAGGTTGATTTCGCGAATTCAACCAATCTTTTGATTGCTGCATCTGCGCTCATCATCGGTATTTCTGACATGTCATGGAGCCGAGGAAATTACACATTCAACGGAATCATCAACGCAACACTTGTGGCAATTGTCGGCTATCGAGTTCTCACTGCGATCGCGAAAGCTCGTAGTACCGCAAGTTAACGGACATTGACGTAGAATTCCCAAATGCCCATCCCCTCGCGCATTTGGGAATTCGTCGTTACATCTATCGTCATTATTTTGGCGCCGGGGCCAACGGTTCTTTTCATTATCGCTCGAGCAATTGCTTGGGGGCGAAAGGCCGCAGTGTTCACGGTTGTCGGTGGAATTCTTGGGTCGTTTATATTGTCGGCCGTCGTTGCTGTGGGGCTTGGACCCCTTTTACAGAAGTCATCGCTTGCTTATACCTCGTTTACCTTGGGGTCGATTCACTTCGTCATCGCCACGTGCATGCCGCCGCAATGAAAGATTCGGGATCAAATGAACCCACGCCACTTCGCTCAGTACGCGAAGGTTTTTGGGTGGGAGTCCTCAATCCAAAAACACTTGTTTTCTTTGCAGCAATCCTTCCTCAATTTATTGATCGAGAAAAGGGTGCGGTCACGGCGCAATTACTTTTATTGGGAGCGCTCTTTTCAATCATGGCGCTGGTCTCCGATGGAAGTTGGGGCCTATTAGCTGGTACTGCTCGTGAATGGTTGGCCCGAAACCCAGCCAGACTAATAAAACTGCGTGTCATTGGAGGATGCGTAATGATCACTTTAGGCTCTCTTGTGATCATCGCCGCGATAGCACGTGGAATGTCATGACATCACTTTCTCCGATTGAAGAACGAGAAAAACTGGAGACCAAGATTGTTCGAACTTTGGCTTCGGCTCAGATACTCAATGGCGTGGGAACTGCAGGAACTGTTGCTGCCGGTTCACTCCTCGTTTCTTCCATTTCCCATTCCGAAACACTTGCAGGTCTTGCCCAAACAACGGCCGTTCTTGGCGCAGCAGCGATGGCAATACCTTTATCAAGACTTACGCGGAAAGGAGGCAGAAGACTTGCGCTATCGGTTGGGTATCTCACCGGAGTAGTTGGTGCCATTGCAGCGATTGTTGGCGGGACACAACACGAATTATTCTTTATGTTGATGGGAACATTTCTTGTCGGGGCTGCATCTGCGGCGGGGTACCAAGCCAGATTTGCAGCCGTTGACCTTGCATCTGAATCAACGCGATCAAGAAAACTTTCTATCGTCGTTTGGGGCTCAACCGTTGGTGCGGTGGCCGGGCCGAATCTCATGGAGCCTGCCGGCAAAATTGCTCACTATTTCGGATTGCCGCGATTGGTCGGGCCGTATCTCTTGGCAGGTATTTCTTTGCTACTGGCAACAGGTGTGATCGTCACTTTCTTAAAACCAGATCCCTTTCTCACTGCGATTTCCGACAGAGATAAAGACTTAGTCGCACACGAGCATCTAGGGACTCTCGCGACAATCCGAGCGATACGTAAACGTCCGCGCGCATTGTTTGCAATCTCATCTATAGCAATCGGACATCTGGTCATGGTCTCCGTCATGGTCATGACGCCGGTTCACATGGCACACGTTGATGTCACTCTAACGATCATTGGATTGGTTATAAGTGTTCACGTAGCTGGGATGTACGCACTGTCTCCTCTTGTTGGATACTTAAGCGACCGATACGGCCGAATAAAGACCATTCAGCTAGGAGTAATGATCCTTCTGGCCGCGACACTCGTTGCCGGCTTTTCGCCCGGAAGCGACGCTCCTCGATTAGCAATCGGCCTTTTCCTGTTGGGACTTGGATGGTCGTGCACTTTAATAGCCGGGTCCACATTGCTATCAGAATCGGTAGAAGAAGATCTTCGGACCTCAGCTCAAGGAGCATCAGATCTCATCATGAACCTTATGGGCGCTGCTGGCGGCGTAATGGCAGGCATAGTAATTGCGGCTCTGAGTTATGGCTGGCTCTGTCTTTTTTCTGCAATTCCAGTGGCGTTTTTGGGGATCTGGACATTTCGCCTCAAATGAGCGCGCCTAGATAATCGTCATTGTCACTCGAATTGGGCAGACTAGTCATATGAAGAGACCTGAAATACCGGCGCGAGAATTTATTTCGCCTTCTGATCTTACTTTTGGCTTGTCCACGTGCAGGCGCTGCCTTTGGATTAAATATTGGCACAAAGTAATTCTCCCCGGCGCCTTTCCACTCGTCGGCACTTTTTCATCCATGCAAGAAAAGAATTTTCGTGGCTTTTCCACGACCGCGATCGATCCAACCCTTCGACCAGGGCGGGTAACGAAGCTGGGTGAATGGGTTCGTAGTACACATCTCAAAGTAAACGGTGACGAGACCCGCTGGCGGATTAACGGAAAGTATGACTTGGTGGCTGAAAATGAAGATGGCACCGTCGCACTAATTGATTGCAAAGTCTCCGACAGCGCCCGTGACTCTGGCGAGTTTTATTCGCCTCAACTGGAGGCATACGCATACGCACTAGAGAAGCCGGCCACGGCAAAAGCAGTCGAGGTTGCCACCATGGGCCTTCTCGTATGGAAACCAGAAAAAGTGATTGAACAACTTGGCGCTTTTGGAATCGCGATGAAACAAACCTACGTTCCGGTCCCTCGAGACCATGCGAGATTTCAAGAAGTAATGAGTGATCTCATAACGATGCTGGAAGGTCCATTTCCCGACGCGGGTGCAGAATGCGTAACGTGCAATTATCTTGTGGAGCGAATGAGGCTAGAGGACTAGAACTATTCTTCGTCGCTCATTTCAGCTTTGCGACGAGTTGCGTAAATATCAACATATTCTTGGCCTGAAAGACTTTGAATAGTGCGCATGAGCTCGTCGGTCTTATCTCGCAAAAATTGCAAATTAGTCGAATCCCCGCTGACATACATAGGCTCACCAAATACCATTTTAACTCGCATAATATTTGGAATAACTTTTCCCGTTGGTTGAATCTTTTCAGTATCAAACATCGCAACTGGAATTATCGGTGCACCTGAATCGATCGCTAAACGAACTAAGCCTGTACGTCCTTTGTAAAGGCGCCCATCAGGTGAACGCGTACCTTCTGGATAGATGCCTAAACAATTCCCGTCGGCAAGAACTTTCAGCCCCGTGATAAGCGCGGCCTCGCTGCGCCTGCCCCCACTTCGATCAACAGGTACTTGACCAAGGGCGATAAAAGTAATTTTCTTTAGAAGTCCTTTGGGTCCTGGTGAGGTGAAGTACTCACTCTTAGCTAAAAAAGTCACTTTACGTGGAACAACCAGTGGCATAAAAATTGAATCGCTAAAAGATAAATGATTGGAGGCGATGATGACGGGTCCACTCGCTGGAACATTTCGCAGACCGGTCACTTTCGGGCGAAATAACAACATGAGAAATGGCGTCAGGAAAGCGCGCAAAAGCCCATAGGGCAGATTGACCATTGAGCCTCCCAACGACGATTGGATGAATTTACCCGTAATTTACTAGGTAGGCACCATATATGACACTATGGGAAAGTGATGGATATCCCTTTGGGGCAGGGAGGACCACTTCAAGGTGCTATTGGAGTCCTGTTTTTGCACCCACCTCACATCTCAGACACATTTACCCAACAATTGAGTCAGACCCTTCTAAACGGAGGTAGATCCGTTTCCACGCCGTTCCTGCACTCGGATGGAAAAAGTTGGGACGATTTCACAGAAGAAAATTGGCAGAAATGGTTAAAGACAATTGAGAGCGCTTTGGTGGAACTCTCTGCTCGATGTGAAAATATTTCGATGGCATCGTCCTACTTGACCCTGTGTTGCCAATTCAAGATAGAAAACGTCGGAAGCTTCAAAAAGAATTAGAAGATGAAATGTATTTTATTGATCAACCACTTCTCCTCATTTACTCCGTTTCAGCTGGAGGCGAAGCCACTGCGGATTCAGAGTCTATTTCCGAGACCGTCTCCTCTCCCCTCATCCGAGAAGTCGCTCTGGAAGATCCATTCTCAGAGCTCTCATTAGTTTTAGGAGAAATGGATACCTTCATAGGTGAGGTCGTTCACGGATTTTGGAACCAAGATATCGCAGGCGATGACAGTGAATTAATCAACGCAGAATTTGAAGCGATTATTTCTGGTCTTTCTCTTGATGAATCCTCCCCTTCAAATTATCTTGATGACCTAGATCGACCCGACCCCGAGGAACATTTCATTGCCCCAGATCCGGATTTAGCCCCCATTGCAAATAGAAATCGCCGAAATGCAATCTTTGCAATGGTTGTTGGACCGATCTACGCAATTGCAGCGGCAATGGCGGACTTCAACCCTTTCGGGATTGAGCCTTGGCCTGGCATTATCGCCGGAATAGGTGGGGTGGCGTATTTTTTTTACACTCTGCAAGACGATGAACCTGAAGACGATGGCGCAATTCTTTAAGCGGCTTTAGTATCTACTATGGAAAAATTTCGGTGGGGAATTCTTAGCACAGGTGGAATTGCGCAAGCCTTTGCCAAAGATATAGAGCGATTGCCGGATCACAGCGTGGCAGCGGTTGGGTCGCGCTCACGTGAAGGAGCAGAGTTCTTTGCTTCTCAATTTGCTGGATGTCGAACATTTGCTAGTTATGAAGATCTGGTCAACGATCCAAATCTTGACGCGATATACGTAGCCACACCGCAGCCTTTTCACCTTCCTCACACACTCTTGGCTCTTCATGCAGGCAAGCCTGTTTTATGCGAGAAGCCTTTTGCGGTAAATGCCGCGCAAGCAAAACTCATGATTGACACTGCCCATTCCAGCAAAGTAGCGATCATGGAAGCGATGTGGACTCGCTTCTTGCCCCATATTCACAAAGTTCGCGAAATTTTGGCTGCGGGCACACTTGGAGATATTCATTCGGTTGAAGCTGACCACGGACAACTTCTCGCTCTACTTAACATCCCTCGTTTGATGCTGCCTGAATATGCTGGTGGCGCGCTTCTTGATTTAGGCGTTTACCCCATCTCCTTTGCGCACTTGGTTCTTGGGGTGCCTTCGAAGATCACTGCGAGTTCTTCATTTACGAAGGAGGGAGTTGACGGATCCACTTCTGCGATTTTCGATTACCCATCGGGAGCTCAAGCAATACTTTCCTCGAACATGATTGTTGCCACACCCTGCACTGCAGTCATAAGCGGATCTCTTGGAAGATTGGAAATCGATCGAACTTTCTACAATCCGGCGAGTATGCGAATCACACTCAACGACGGAACCGTCACGGAATTTTCCCGCAATTACGAAGGTCATGGTCTTCGCGAACAAGCTGTTGAATTTGCGCGCATCGTACGAGCCGGATTATTCGAATCGCCCTACCTAACGCATGCTGAAACTCTCGACATCATGAAATCAATGGATGAAATTCGCAGACAGGTCAAACTCGTTTTTCCATTTGAATAATATTTAAATCCGAGCGAGATCAGCCACTCCAACTAAGCCTGCTTCATTGCCAAGTTTTGCGGCGATGATGACGGGTGACGGATGCTTTCCAGAAAATGGCATATAGCGGTCCACCGCAGCACGAGTTGGCTCGAGCAATATCTCACCAGCATCAATTACTCCGCCACCGATTACGACACATGCTGGATCAAGAATGACAGAAAGAGAAGCGATTCCAGCACCCAACCATTGTGCGGTTGTATTGAAAGCGGCCAACGCGACTGCATCGCCATCTCTGGCTGCTTCAGTAACGTGTTTACCGGTTAAGCCTTCAACCGTTCCATCTCCGAGTGAGAGTAAATTCCGCGCCATCTCAGGTGACCCACTTATCGCCTCACGTGCATGACGCAGTAGAGCATTACCTGATGCATACTGTTCAAAACATCCGCGAGATCCGCAGCCACATAGATGTCCTTCAGGAACTACACGCATGTGACCGAATTCTGCAGCGATGCCAAAGGCTCCTCTGTAAAGCGCACCATCGACGACAACTCCTCCGCCAATGCCAGTTCCAATTGTCAGCATCATTAAATGATCTTCACCAATTCCGGCACCGAATCGCGCTTCGCCCCACGCTGCTGCGTTAGCGTCATTTTCGATGACGAGCGGCAAGCCAATCAGCGATGTAAGTTCCGCGTCGAGATTAACGCCGTTCCAACCTGCGATATTTGGCGTGGCCAGCATTGTTTTACGATCCGAGGATACGAATCCAGCAGCCGAAATTCCGACCGACGAAATCTCAAAGTCGGACTTTAATTCAAGTGCGACATCCGCAATCGCTTGGGTAAGAGCAGATCCACCCTGTCGCGGAGTGTCGCGACGTGCTCGTGCCAAAACATTTCCTTCGCTATCAACTACACCGCCAAGGACTTTGGTTCCGCCGACGTCGACACCAATGGAATAAGCCACTTACATCTCCGCAAATACTTTGAGTTGAGCCAAAGCAGTGTCAATCACAGTCTGCTCGGCCTTGTGGCGCATCATCGCGGGCAACGGCATAGAAAGTTCAACGTTAAGGGTGTAAGTCACGGTCGTACTCTCTTCATCGCCTGAAATGAGATAAGTCCCATCCATCGCGGTCAAGATATCGGCCGTAATCGAGAACGACCTTGTCTTTCATCATTCCCGCATCCACCACGAGGCGGGCACTTGCCACGCGTCCTTCCGCATCATTGCTAAGAACCTCAACAGATTTAATAGCTTTCGACCAGGTGGGATAGGCGCCGATCTCAAAGAGAAGTTTCTGGATTTCACTTCTGGGGGCGTCAATGGAAACTGTTCCGCTCGTAATATCGCTCATGGGTAAAGGTTACCCCCTCCCCAAACGGGTCTCTTCTCGCTACCGTTTGCCTCATGAATGAAGTGACGATACCTGCCCTTGTTCCCTCGGCCACCGCCGGCAATCTGACCAATCTTGTAGCCGAAAGGGCGTGGTTTGAACCAGAGCGTTTAATGCTCTCTCGTCCACTTGGAAACGGTTGGCAATCAGTAACAGCCCGCGAATTTGAAGCGGAGGTGCGCGCCTGCGCCAAAGGCTTAATTGCTGCAGGTATCAATATCGGCGATCGAGTCGCGATCATGGCTCGTACTCGATATGAATGGACCATCCTCGACTTTGCAATCTGGTTTGCTGGCGGCTGTGTTGTTCCGATTTTTGATACATCATCTGCCGAACAAGTTCGTTGGATTCTTGCCGATTCGGGTTCGGTTGCCCTTATTGTGGAAACACCAGTCCTATCGGAATTGGTCGCTCCAGTTTTGCCGGAATTCACAAAACACGTGTGGACAATGACAGATGATGTCATCCACACGCTGACACAGGCCGGACATGGAATATCCGATGACGAAATTGACCGACGTAGAAATGCACTTGTTCCTGACACGCTTGCTACTTTGATTTACACCTCAGGTACTACAGGTCGACCAAAGGGAGTGCAACTTACTCACGGAAACTTCCTGGCTGAATGTGGCAACGTGGTCCAAGCTGCCGCTGACTTATTTCTCAAACCTGGCGGATCAACGCTGCTCTTTCTTCCTGTTGCCCACGTCTTTGGCCGAATGGTTCAGATTGGAGCAGTCAGCGCAGGACTCCATATGGCACATTGCGGAGATCCCGCGGGACGTCTCCCCATCGATCTCGCATCATTTCAGCCCACATTTTTCTTAGCCGTGCCTCGAATTTTTGAAAAGATTTATAACGGCGCAGAAGCAAAAGCAGAAGCAGCGGGGAAAGGTTCAATTTTCCGCAAAGCCGCAGCAATAGCGATCGGTTACAGCGAGGCAATGGATAAAGGAAGTATTCCACTTGCCTTGCGCGCCAAACATATGCTTTTCGACCGTCTCGTCTATTCAAAGATTCGAACCGGTATGGGCGGAAAAGTGGAGGCGGCAATCTCTGGTGGTGCTCCCCTCGGAGAACGTTTGGGGCACTTCTATCGTGGCGCTGGGATCCGAATTCTTGAAGGCTACGGACTGACTGAAACAACTGCTGGTGCAACACTTAATTTAACGAAATTCCATCGAGTAGGTTCAGTGGGTCGTCCCATTCCAGGCAACTCATTGCGCATAGATGATGACGGGGAAGTTCTCATCAAAGGCCCCATTGTTATGCGCGGCTACTGGCAGAACGATCAAGCTAACCAGGAAGTCTTTACTGATGACCATTGGTTTAGGTCAGGCGATCTAGGACGAATTGATGACGAAGGGTTTCTCTATATTGTCGGGCGAAAGAAAGAACTGATTGTTACCTCGGGCGGAAAGAATGTCGCCCCTGCGGTACTCGAGGATCGTCTTCGTGCTCACCCACTTGTAAGTCAATGCATGGTCGTTGGTGATAACAAACCGTTCATTGCTGCACTTGTAACTTTGGATGCTGATTCGCTCAAGCGTTGGATAACTATCCATAAAAAAGAGGGCGTTCCAATGGTTGAGCTCGTCAACGATCCCGATCTCATCGCAGTTATTCAAACGGGAGTGGATGAGGCAAACAAGGCAGTCAGCCGTGCTGAATCAATTCGTAAATTCACGATTCTGCCTATGGACTTCACCATTGCGGGCGGACATATGACCGCGAAACTGTCGGTCAAGCGTCACGTCGTTGCCCAGGAATTCGCAAAGGAAATCGAGGCGCTCTACAACTAGAGCGGCACATGTCGCATTCGGAAAGAACCCATCTAGCTCAAGAGTTACACGACGGAATAGCTCAAGACCTTGTCGGGGTGGGGTACTCACTCGACCTATTGCTCGCGGCGCCCGATACTCCAGTCTCAACGCGGGTTGATCTTCGGACTCTGCGATTCGCAATTGACGCGCTTCTCGAAAAAGTCCGGGGCGAAATCCACCAGTTACACATCTCTTCGGCCAAGAACTTAGCAGCGAGAATTGAAGAAAGCGCCAAAACACTTTGCCCAGGGATGGTTCTGAACTTAATTCTCGAAGACATTCCAATCGACCCCGATGGAGAGATTGCATACGGAGTTCATCAAATCGCACGCGAATGTTTTAGGAATGTCGCTTTGCATTCACGAGCCAAAGGGCTGCATATTGAACTGTCATCAACGCCAGACCATTTAAGGCTTTTCATTCGCGATGATGGAAGCGGTGGCGCCATCGAATCAGAATCTCGCTTTGGAATTGTCGGTGCAAAGAATCGCACTTCCACTTTGGGCGGAACTCTGCAGATCGAGTCGACTTCACACGGAACAACGGTCGAAGTCCACATACCTATTTCTAACGACTTAACAAAATAGTATGACAAAGGGAATTCCATTATCCGTCCTGATCATCGATGATCATCAGGTTGTCAGAGAGGGTCTTCGTACTGCCTTGATTCGGGAAGGTTATTTAGTTGTTGGTGAGGCAGCAAGTAGAGATGAAGGCTTCGCTCAAATCGCTCACAAGAACCCTGACATCATCATCGTGGATCTTCACTTACCAGATGGCAGCGGACTTGAGATTGTTGAATGGGCTAGAAAAATCTCTTCAAGAATTGGAATCGTCGTTCTAACTTTGAGCAGCACGGATGAACATCTCATTGCTGCACTTCATGCCGGTGCAAGCGCCTATGTTCTTAAAAGCGCGCCTTTGACAGAGGTCTTATCGGCGGTTCTACACAGCTCCACCTCTCCCCTTACATTTTCAGGTGAAGGACTTTCTCAAGCGCTCAAACATGAATCAGAACTTTTCGGATTGACCCCTAGAGAGTTGGAAGTACTCGCCCTTCTACCGAGTAAAGGTACTTCGGCCAACATCGCAACCATCCTTTTTGTTACTGAGGCAACAATCAAATCCCACTTGGCATCGATCTATAGAAAGTTATCGGTAGCAAATCGAACCGAGGCAGTAGTTGCAGGAATAAAGAATGGACTTATCTCTTAAGTCTTAACCTTCTAATAGTTGTTGGAATTTTCGAGACCAACTTTCCCATGACCACTGGTCAACTATCCATGCTCGGCCCGCGCTACCCATGGCTCGCCCAAGTTCTGGCTCATTGAGAATCGTGACAATCGCTTTGGCAACATTCTTGCAATCCGTCCCATCAACAACCGTGCCTGTAACTCCATCGATTACCGCGTCAGGTGCACCGCCGGATTTACCTGCAATGACGGGAAGGCCGCATGCACTCGCTTCTAAATACACGATGCCAAGTCCTTCAACCTCAAGCCCGCGAAAACGCGAGCGAGAGGGCATCGCAAAGAGATCACCGCAGCGGAAATACTTTGGTAACTGCGCGTATTGAACGCGACCGATGAAAGTTACGGCCTCAAAAACATCGAGATCCTTAGCAATTTTCTCCAATGTCTTTCGATAAGGTCCCTCACCCACCAACATTAAATGCGCGTTTGGAATTTCTTTGCGTACAAGTTCTAGGGACTCAATCAACGTGTCTTGACCTTTTCGATGAACCAATCGACCCACACTAACTATCAGTTTCTTATCTTGCAGCCCCAGTTCCTTTCGAAGAATTTCTGTTGAACTCCCATTGGGCAGTGGCATGAAATGCTCGATATCAATTCCGGGGGCAATGCGAACCATGGAATCTTTAGCCTTTTGCGTTAGGGAACGTGAAATCGCACTGCGCGTGAATTCCCCTAAATATGTGAGGTTATCGAGGTTGGAACCGATTTTTCGGATTGCTAACGAAAAGGGAAAAACCTTAGCCCACCACACTTCATGACCATGGGTGAGGGCGATTATTCTCTTTACCCCCGAGCTACGCAGTGCAGGTGCGAGCAAGCCCAATGGGGCGGCAGCACCAAAGCAAACTCTTGTAGCGCCGAAATCTCGGGCGACTTTGGAAACTTTTCTAGCCACCATCGGAGTCGGAAGAAGAATCTTCGTTCTGTCTCTTATTACAACGACGCCATAATTTCTTAACCAAGCCTCATCAAATTCCTGCGAGCCTTCCTGTTTCGATGTGTAGACAACGACAGTGTCTTTCGGAAGTCGCTCGATAAGGCCGATGATGAAAGTTTCAATTCCCCCCGCACGCGGCCCAAAATCATTTGTAACGAAGAGCGTCTTGGACACTTTAGAATCGTCTCGCAGCAACAAATCTTTCGCGACCGAAGTAAGAACCGAAAGACTCAACGCGAACGCGGGCGCCTGTGTGTGGAGCATCAACCATTCTGCCGCCACCAAGGTAAATTCCGTTATGAGAAATCGGCGTTCCAAAAAAAACAATGTCCCCAGGCTTGAGCGCATTTAGTGAAACTCGACGTCCGTAATTGGCTTGCGCGGCAGCAGAATGAGGCAGAGAAACCCCCGCTGCTTGATACGCCCTCATAGTCAAGCCCGAACAATCCCAATAGACCATTCCTGCGGCACCAAAAACATATCTGTCACCAATTTGCTTCAAAGCAAATCGGATTGCAATTCCGGCTCTACCTGAGATTCCACCAGTTGTTTTTGCAAAAGCTAGAGAGCTTTTCTGCGCACGATCGTTGGCGGCTTGAGTTAATTTGGCCAAACGAATCCGATCACTCACTTTTAGCTTCGCAAGAATTTTTTGAACATCCTTCAACTTTGATTGCGCTTGGGCACTTTGGGCAAGAAGCCGGGCTTGAGTTGCACGTACGAGGGCTACTTTGTCATTTACCGTCATTGTTGTGGCGTTAAGTCGTTGCTGGGCTACGGAAAATTTGCGAAGTTGTATCCCTTTACGACGAGTAACGGCCGATAGAGATCCAGCGGCGGAAAGGTACAAGGTGGGATCCGAAGAAAATAGAAGTTCGAGACCTTGTCCGAGTCCACCAGATTTATATTGTTCGATGGCAATTGCGCCAAGTGATTTGCGCAGTTGGGCCACGGTCTGACCTTGGACAGAGGCTTGCTGACGTATTCCAGTCAAAGTGCGATTGAGAGAATCGAGTTGAACTTTGGCCGCCTGAGCCCCTTCAGCGGCGGCAGCAGCCTCCTGCTGAAGCTGATTGACCTGGCGCTGAACCTCTGACAAAGATGGCGCGCCCTGCGCCGAAGGAACGAGCGCAGTTAATCCCGCCACCAAGGCGATCGAACTCGCCAGTAGGCGGGGGAATTTCATTAAGTCAGGCTAGTGCCAGTGCAAGTGCGTACTCAACCTCTTGGCTGAGAACGGTTCAAGAATCAGCCCTGACCTGCGCTTTTGTAACGCAGTGGGCGCACCAAGCCACTTGATGAAAGGACCTGTAAGGCCTCCACCGTGGATTGGCTGACCTCAGGTACAAATTCTACGACCGGTGCTAAAAACGCGGTCACCACGCAATCAGCGCAGGCAATGTTGCGCATCGTGCAGGTCTGGCAATTGATGATCATAAAAAGAGAGTAATGGTCGCCACTGACACTCAATACAGTTGGAACTATGTCTGTCATCGCTGCCCTCGTTATCGGATCAGACGGGTCTGCCCGCATCGATGGCGGATCGCGAAAACTCAGTACCCCAATCGATCGAGAACGATTTCTTGCCCAGCGTCGTAGCCGGGCGTGCATCATCATCGGCGGGAACACTGCGGCTACCTCAGATTATGACCACTCTCCTTGCCCAGTAATCGTCTTGTCACATAAGCGACCCTCGCTACTTGATCGAAACCCTTCGGCCGTCTGGTGGAACCTCACACCACCTGAAGCGATCTCCAACGCTAAGGAGAAATTTGGTGAGGAAATTGGAATTGAGGCAGGACCCATACTGCTTCTCGAATTTCTAAAGTTGAAACTCATCGATGAATTGCATCTGAGTGTCACACCGATCGAGGGCGGTGAGGCGCGCATTGACTTACATCTTCTTCTGTCATTTTTTTCGGAGATAAAAAAATCTGAAGTTAACGACACCGTTTTCTATCAATGTTCGATTCCTAATGGGTACGCGCAAAAATTAGAGAGAAACTAAAGCGACACCTGCAATAGCCAAGATAATTCCTAAGTATTGAATCGCATGGAGTCTTTCGTGCAAAAGTTTGAACGCCAACACGGCGGTCATGATTGGAAACAGTGAGCCTAAAACCATCACTACTGAAACCAAGCCACGTGTGGATGCGATGCCGACAAGAACGTTGGCGCTAAAGTCAGCGATTCCGATGAATGTCAACCGTGGAATATCGGCACGAACAATCCCGCCAAATCCGCGATGTTTTGCAACTAGTGCACCCGAAATTGTCAAAGTTGTTACTCGCATTACGACCATCGTCATCAAAGGGTTGCTCTCTGAGCCTTTTGCCATGAAGGTGAGTGCGGTTCCAAAACCGATGGCCGCTCCAACTGCTAAAAGAAGAGGACGTAGCGGAAGTCCTTGAGAAAGCTCTGGCCCACTCGCACAAAAAGCACCAGCCAATGCCACTGCAATTCCAACAGCTTGAAGAATCGGCAAATGTTCGCCAGAGAAAAGCGCGTAAGTTACGGGAACGATTGCGCATAGGGAGCTAATGGGTGAGACCACTCCCATTCGACCTGTCGAAAGTCCAGCGTATAGTGCAACCAATCCGAGATAGCCGCTAACGCCAGCAAAAATTGCTGACCACAAATATCCATTTGGACCAAGTAGAGGCGAACGCCATTGGCCAGAGAAAATTGCAATGCCAATACCGAAGATCAAACCGAGCCCCTGTGAAGCTCCTGTTACTGCAATCGCAGGTAAGCGTTTGGCGAGTCTTCCCCCTTCAAAATCACCTGTCCCCCACAGCGCTGCGGAGAAAAGTGCGAGAAAGATGGCCATGTACGCAAGACTACCGCCCCGCCTCCCACCTTTGACGCACAACTTTCTTTACATTGAGGTAGTGGATCCGCGAGTTTTTCAAAATGTTGTTGACGTGTTGCAGGCATTCAAACCTCGATCAGAAATTTTGTTAGAAGAAGTCCCCGCGCCTCAAAAACTAGCGATGTACTCCTTCGCTTTTTCTGCCGATGTAAGTAATGGCTTGCTCGGCGATGAAGAAGATGAAATCGCCTCAGGACGTTTTGTTCTTTTACATGAACCTGGCGGGCAAGACACTTGGGACGGCGAATTTCGATGTGTCACATATATTCGCGCCGATGTTGACGTCATGATGCAAGAAGATCCACTTTTGCCCTCGGTTGGCTGGAATTGGTTATTACAATCTTTAGAAAGCGCGGGCTGCACATACGCAGCCGCAAGCGGAACCGTAACGAGAGTTGCAAGTGCATCTTTTGGAAAACTTTCCTCTCGAGAGGATGAAGCGGAAATTGAAATACGGGCATCGTGGTCGCCAGTAATTTCTACAGCTGAGGAAATTGGAAATCACATTCAAGGTTGGTGCACCCTTTTAACAGAATTAGCAATGTTGCCGCCAATCCCAGAAGGTATATCTTCAATTCGATCATCGCGTGGAGCGCGTTAGTTGATGGACTCTGAAGCAATTCCACTCTTGGCCCCCGCTTCTGGAGTACCCGATCTCATCGTCACTGAGGAGGCGCTAGAGAAAGCTATTGAGCATTTATCCTCAGGTACTGGACCTTTTGCGATTGACGCAGAGAGAGCTTCAGGCTACAAATACAGTTCACGTGCATACCTCATTCAAATTAAGCGCACTGATGGCGGCCTCCATCTCATTGATCCAATTCCATTCCAAAGCGGTGCTGGACTTGGCATTCATCCACTCTTTTCGCGCTTAAATGAGCTCCTTGCCACTGATGAAGTAATTCTTCACGCAAGTACCCAAGACCTTCCATGCTTGCGCGAAGTGGGACTTAATCCCGTAAAACTTTTTGACACCGAACTTGCAGGGCGAATTGCTGGACTTCCTCGAGTCGGCCTTGGTCCACTCGTCGAAAGTTTGTTAGGCATCACCCTTGCCAAAGAACACAGCGCGGTGGACTGGTCAATTAGGCCACTTCCACTTGCGTGGTTGACCTACGCCGCTCTCGATGTCGAACTTCTAGTAGAACTTAGAAATTCCATTGGTGAAATTTTGGAATCTCAAGGAAAATCAGAATGGGCGAGGGAGGAGTTTGAGGCAATTCTCAAAGCTTCCCCCGCAGAAAAAAGAAAAGATCCTTGGCGACGTACTTCAGGTATGCATAAGGTGAAAAAGAGAAATGTCCTTGCCGCTGTCAGGGCCATATGGACAACGCGGGATGAACTCGCGCGAGAAACTGATGTCTCCCCCAGCAAACTTCTTTCGGACTCGGCCATCATGGAATTAGCGATTCATGCACCGAAGAACAGAAAAGAAATGGAAAAAGTTTTGCGGCCAATTGGCGCCAGGGCGCGATGGTTCGAACGAACGGATAATTGGCTCGATGCACTAGAAATCGCAATCGCACTCCCCGAAAGCGAATGGCCGGCGCTGCGAGCGCAGTCAGATGGCGCACCTCCTCTTAAGGTGTGGAAGGAAAAGTTTCCGGCAAAGTACGCGCCCCTCACGCATGCACGGGCCGCCATTGAAGCGGCGAGCGCGGAGTTCTCAATACCTGCGGAAAACCTCATCAGCCCGGAGACCGTGCGACGTGTAATTTGGGAGCCACCAAGTGGCGCCACGGTAAGTGCGGATATCGATGGAGTTGAAGCCGAACTTCGTCGCCATGGGGCCAGAGCGTGGCAAGCGCGCATTGTCGCCCCGCTGGTGGCCAGTGCCTTGCTTCAAAAGGAGCCTTTAGTTCTGCCCGATCCGCCTGCCGAGATTGCTACCGAGAAAGAGGAGTGAATTACGCAACACTTGAGTTGCGTAATACCCGACCATGTCCTAGATTGAGCCTGTGTTCAGCACTTTCATCATCGCTTTGCGAGAGGGGCTAGAAGCCTCCCTGATAGTTGGCATCCTGTTGGCTTACCTTCATAAGACCGGTCGCACACATTTGCGTGGCGCCCTTTGGCTGGGAGTGAGCTCGGCGCTCGCGCTGAGTCTTGGTCTTGGCGCTTTCCTCACCTATACCGCCCACGAGTTACCGCCTCACGGTGAAGAAGTTTTCGCTGGAACTTTGGCGATCGTGGCCGTAGGACTTGTCACGTGGATGGTTTTCTGGATGAAGCGAACTGCAAGAGGAATGCGTCAGGAGTTAGAGAGCAAGGCTTCACAAGCCGCCCACCTAGGGTCACTTGCGATGCTCGCCACCGCATTTGTAGCCGTGGCGAGAGAAGGACTTGAAACCGCGCTCTTCATTTATTCAAACTTTGCGACCCTCAAGACTTCACGTGCGCCATCTATTGGCTTGGTTCTGGGTTTAGCCGCCGCTGTAAGCCTTGGCTACTTGATCTACCGCCGAACAGTTTCCATTAATCTTGCGACATTTTTCAAAGCAACTGGCGTGGCACTTGTTGTCGTTGCCGCTGGTGTCCTAGCAAATGGAGTGGGCGATCTTCAGAGCGCCGGTTGGCTCCCTGGGGGCGGCTCTACCGCGTGGAATATCGAAAGTTTCCTTCATCCTGACTCATTGATTGCCAGTGCTCTTGCTGGATCAATTGGTTTTTCATCTCTCATGACATGGCTACAAGTAGCGGTGTGGGCCGTCTATATCTCAACGGTGCTCGCTCTCTTTTTAAAGAAGGGCGCGTCCAAAGCAATCGTTACTGCCTAGCGTTTAGAGATACCTTTTTTCCCTACTGACGGGTAACCTTCTTACCATTCAACCGTTCACAAAGAAGGAACCTCTATGTCGCGAACTGTCGTCCTTGTCGATGCTGTTAGAACTCCATTTGGAAAATCTGGGTCACTCTATGCCGAGGTTCGAGCCGATGATCTGATGGTGCGGGCCCTTCGCGGCCTCCTGGATCGCAATCCTCAAGTGGCACTTGATCAGATTGATGACGTCGCGATCGCTGCTGCAACGCAGACGGGAGATCAGGGAATGAACTTAGGTCGAAGCGTTGGATTGCTGGCAGGTCTGCCTCAATCGGTGCCGGGTTATTCCGTTGATCGTTGGTGTGCAGGTGCGCTGACCGCGGTTACAACTATTTCAAGTGCAATTGCCTTTGGCGCATATGACATCGCCTTGGCTGGCGGAGTCGAACATATGGGGCGTCACCCAATTGGTGAGGGGCTGGATCCCAACCCTCGTTTTCTCGCCGAAAAGATTGTCGATCAAGATGCTCTCGCGATGGGCGCAACCGCAGAAAGATTGCATGATCGCTTTCCGCATCTGACAAAAGCTAGAGCAGATGCATACGCGTATAACTCACAGATGAAAACTGCAGCGGCCTATGCCGCTGGAAAACTACAACGCGACCTTATTCCAGTTGCTACTCGAAGCAGTGAACTTGGTTGGGGAATCGCAAGTGTTGACGAACCCCCTCGTCCATCAACAACTCTGGAGGGCCTCGCAGGATTAAAGACTCCTTTTCGACCCGCTGGTCGAGTCACGGCCGGAAACTCTTCAGGTATAAATGATGGTGCGACAGCAGCGCTATTGATGAGTGAGGAAAAAGCAGAAGAACTTGGCGTTGGCATTAAGGCTCGAATGGTTACTTTTGCATTCGCAGGTGTCGAGCCAGAGATCATGGGTTTTGGTCCAGTTCCTTCAACTATCAAAGCACTCGAAAAAGCTGGCCTAACGATTGCCGATATTGGACTGATTGAAATCAATGAAGCATTTGCTATTCAAGTGCTCGCCTTTCTGGATCATTTTGGAATTGCCGATGATGATGCAAAAGTGAATCTATACGGAGGCGCAATTGCAGTGGGACATCCCCTCGCTTCCTCCGGAGTGCGTCTCATGCTCAACCTTGCTAGAGGGTTTGAAGAGCATCCAGAAGTGCGTTATGGAATTACGACCATGTGCATTGGCCTAGGTATGGGCGGCACTGTTATCTGGGAGAACCCATCATGGAAAGGTGGCAAATAAAAATGACCTCACTTGATATTCCAGCGGGTGCACCGGATGAGGTAATAACACACGCATTTGTTCGCGACGTCGATTTGGCTCCATTTGGTCTGAGCGGAACTCTTTGTTTGATCACACTCGATAACGGCCAAGACCACAATCGCCCTAATACGATCGGTCCAAAGTCTTTGCTCGAAATCGATGAGGCAATCTCGACGGCAATCCTGCGAAAGCCTGTCGCTATCGGAATCACCGGTAAACCATTCATTTTTGCTGCTGGCGCTGATCTCACTGGCCTGAGTTTTATTTCCGCAAGAGAGCAATCACTTGCTGTGGGCAAGATGGGCCACGATGTATTTCGTCGCCTGGGTGAATGCGGTATTCCTACATTCGCTTTTATCAATGGTCTCGCCCTCGGTGGCGGATTAGAAATCGGACTCCACTGCGAATACCGAACTTTGGCCACGACGGCGCTCACCGGACTTCCTGAAGTATTTCTCGGACTCGTACCTGGATGGGGTGGAGCGACTCTTCTTCCCAAACTGATCGGTCCAGAGAACGCGGTTCAGGTAATTATGTTGAACGCACTCAATAACAACACAATGTTGAAAGCGAAGGAAGCACTCTCCCTAGGTGTCGTTGATGCCGTCTTTGAACCAGCAGATTTCTTGGAACGCTCTGTCGCCTTTGCCGCTGATGTTCTGCGTGGGACAAAGAAAATAGTGCGCAAGGATTTCTCACAAGATCCAGCATGGGAAAGCGCTCTTGCCAAAGGTAAAGCCGCCGCCGCGAAAAAATATGGCGGTGCCGATATCGATGCCCCCCGTCGTGCGTTGCAAATTATCTCTGACGCACGTACGGCAAGTCGAGATGAGGGATTTGCGGCCGAAGATAACGCTCTGGCCGATCTCACTATGAGTGATTCCCTGCGAGCCTCCTTGTACGCATTTAATCTCATTCAAAAGAAGCGCAAGAAAGTAGAAGGTGCCCCCAAGCCCGCTCTTGCTCGTAAGGTGACAAAAGTTGGCGTGGTTGGCGCCGGACTTATGGCATCACAATTGGCACTGATCCTTGTTCGCAATTTGAAATGTCCTCTCGTCATGACAGATCTTGATCAAGCCCGTGTAGATAAGGGCGTGGGATGGGTTCATCAAGAATTGGCAAAACTCGTTGAGAAAAAGCGTATGAGCGAGGAAACCGCGCGGCGCCTATCAGCCCTTGTAACGGGCTCTGTCGATCCGTCTGCTTATGCTGGATGCGATTTCATCATTGAAGCGATTTTTGAAGAACTCTCCCTCAAGCAAGTTCTCTTTAAAAAATTAGAGGGAATTGTCGGACCTGAATGCGTCTTTGCGACCAACACTTCATCCCTGTCGGTGGAAGCAATGAGCAAGGATCTCGAACATCCAGAACGCGTCATTGGATTTCACTTCTTCAATCCTGTATCGCTTATGCCTCTACTCGAAATTGCCCGAACAAGTAAGACCGATGATGCCACTACTGCTACTGCTGTCAGTGTCGGCAAAGAACTAAAGAAGACGATGGTCATTACTAAGGACGCACCGGGCTTCGTTGTTAATCGTCTCCTCACTCGTTTCATGGGTGAAATCACCGATGCCATGGATGAAGGCACGAGCGCTGACGTTGCAGATGGGGCGATGAGAAGTATCGGTTTCCCAATGACCCCCTTCGAGCTCCTCGGTCTTGTTGGGCCTGCGGTGGCTCTTCACGTTTCTGAAACTCTCCATGAAAACTTGGGTCCTCGTTATCGAGTCTCCCCCACGATGGCGCGGATGGTTAAGGAAAATGTGCGGACTTTCTACATCAAGGGCGAAGATGGAAAATATTCACCAAACCCCGCTGCAGTTGCTCTCATCGAAAAGGGAGATAAGCCATCGACCGGAGCGCAAGTACAAGCACGCGCACTTGCCGCACTTGCGGAGGAAGCCCGCATGATGCTCGATGAAGGCGTGGTTTCTACCGCGGCTGAAATTGATCTCTGTATGTTGTTAGGTGCTGGATGGCCACTCGTTCTCGGTGGCATTCTCCCCTACCTCGATCGAGCTGGGGTTAGTGAATCTGTGTGCGGAAAGCGTTTCCACGAAAAGGGAGTCGCGTCTCTTCCAGCATAAATCGATCCGATTGCTTCGGCGCTCAGATTGTTCTCTTCCAAGATTGTGCTTCGCTTGGCATGATCTAAAAATTTCAAGGGCACACCGCACGAAATAATCTGGATACTCGAGTGGTTGGCGCGCAATTCCTCAGATATCGTGGTGGCAATTCCGCCATGTTCAATTCCATCTTCGATGACGACGAGCATCGAAAAACTAGCGCAATAAGCCAAGAGTTGGGCAGACAATGGTTTTACCCAGAGTGGATCAACGACGGTAATTGGGATATTGGTAAGGGTCTCGGCGATTTCTAAAGCCATCGCTGCAAATGGACCAACTGCAAGAATGAGAACGCTTCGCTTTTCGCGCTCACATAAAATGTCGAATCCATCGAGGTTGCGGATCGCTTCAATTTGGTGGGCCAGCGCACCTTTTGGAAAACGAACGACCGTCGGAGCATCCTCTATGCAAATGGCTTGTCTTAATAATTCCTTGAGCCGTCGCTCATCTCGAGGCACGGCTATGCGAAGGTTGGGGACAATTCCCGTTAGAGCCATATCCCAAACACCATTGTGCGAGGCTCCATCATCGCCCGTGATACCGGCACGATCAAGAACAAATGTGACACCTGCTTTGTGAAGAGCAACATCGAGAAGCAGTTGATCATAGGCGCGATTGAGGAAAGTTGAGTAGAGAGCGACAACAGGATGTAGTCCCGCGAAAGAAAGACCTGCGGCGCTAGTGACTGCGTGTTGTTCGGCAATTCCCACATCAATCGTTCTCTCGGGAAAAAGCTTTTGGAACTCATTAAGACCCGTCGGGCCTTGCATTGCGGCCGTAATTGCAACAATGTCTTGGCGCTCTTGCCCAAGCAACGCTAACTCTTTTCCAAAAACACTCGTCCACGTTTTCGCACTTGGCGAAATGGACTTGCCTGTTAATGAATCAACAATTCCCACAGCATGAAATCTTTCGGCGTCATCATCAAGCGCTGGCTTGTGCCCGCGCCCTTTTTCGGTAACGACATGAACAACTACCGGATGAGTCAAGGCTTTCGCCTCTTTAAGAGTTTCTTCTAACTTTCCGAGATCGTGACCATTGATGGGTCCCAGATAAGCAATTCCCAGCGTTGAAAAAATTCCCTGATGCTCGGAATCTTTGGATCGAAGTTTCGCTAACGAATGTGCAATCCCGCCGATAGTTGGCGAATACGATCGCTCGTTATCATTAAGAACTATTACTAGGCGCTGATTCTTAGCAACCGCGATGTTATTGAGAGCTTCCCAAGCCATCCCACCTGTTAGAGCTCCGTCACCAATAACGGCCACGACACATCGCTCGCTTTGTCCCGTGAGAGAAAAACCTCGAGAAATTCCATCTGCCCATGACAGCGAAGTTGATGCATGTGAATTTTCCACGACATCGTGAACGCTCTCCTCGCGAGAGGGATAGCCCGCCAGACCGCCACCTTGTCGAAGTTGGTCAAAGCCTTCGACTCGACCAGTCAGAATTTTGTGAATGTAGGACTGATGACCCGTATCGAAAACAATTGGGTCCTCCGGTGAATCAAAGACGCGATGCATGGCGAGGGTCAATTCGACAACCCCAAGATTTGGTCCTAAATGACCGCCTGTCCGTGAAACCTTTTCAATGAGAAATTCGCGGATTTCTTGGGCAAGGCTCTCCAACTCGCTCAGGCTTAATTGGCTCAAATCTTTAGGGCTTTGAAGGGTGTGGAGCACCCTCCAACCCTAGGGGTTAGAGGGGCTACATCTGCACTTTTGTGAGTATGTTCTCGGTCTTTTCCTCAGGAATGAAGCAAAGAGCGCAACACGTACTGCATGATTCCGCCGTGTCGGTAGTAGTCCGCTTCCCCAGGTGTGTCGATACGGACCTTGGCACGAAATACCTTGCCATCAGCCTTTACCTCGACCTCTGTGGGCGTGGATCCGCCGTTGAGGGCTTCAATACCCGTCACCGTGAAGCTTTCCTGACCAGTAAGCCCGAGGCTGGCCGCCGAGTCACCAGCTAAGAATTGAAGCGGCAGGACACCCATTCCGATCAAGTTGGAACGGTGAATTCGCTCGAATGATTCGGCGATCACAACTCGAACTCCGAGAAGTGCCGTGCCCTTTGCCGCCCAATCACGAGAAGATCCTGATCCGTACTCTTTTCCGGCCAAGATGACGAGAGGAATTCCAGCGGCTTGGTAGGCGACGGAGGCGTCATAAATCGTTGACTGCACGCCACCATCAATAAAGTTGCGAGTGAAACCGCCTTCAACTCCATCAAGCAAGAGATTTTTCAATCGGATATTGGCAAATGTTCCGCGAATCATGACTTCATGATTTCCGCGACGAGAACCGTAGGAATTGAAATCCTTTCGATCAACGCCGTGCTCCGCCAAATATTTTCCTGCTGGTGAATCAGCTTTGATATTGCCTGCAGGAGATATGTGGTCAGTCGTCACTGAATCACCAAGGATTGCAAGTACTCGCGCAGAGGCAATATCTGTGACTGGCTTTGGCGCAGCAGGCATGTTGTCAAAGTACGGAGGCTTTCGAACGTAAGTTGAATTTGCTTCCCACTCAAATGTTTTTCCAGCAGGGGTCTCGAGTGAATTCCATCGATGATCGCCCTGGAAAACGCTCGAGTAATCTTTTGTAAACATTGAAGAAGTAATCGAGGATGCAACAACTTCGGAAACTTCGGCCTCACTTGGCCAGATATCGCGAAGAAATACTGGATTACCTTGCAGATCATTGCCCAGTGAATCATTCTCAAAGTCATGGTCCATCGTTCCGGCAATTGCGTAAGCCACAACTAGTGGAGGCGATGCAAGATAGTTCATCTTCACATCTGGACTGATGCGACCTTCAAAGTTTCTATTACCTGAAAGGACGGCGGTCACCGCAAGATCGTGCTCGTTGACGGCCTTACTGACCTCTAGGGGAAGAGGCCCTGAGTTACCGATGCAAGTGACGCATCCATAACCAACCAAGTTGAAGCCGAGCTTCTCCATGTATTGAGTTAGGCCAGCGCGATCGTAATAATCGGTAACCACTTTGGAGCCGGGGGCAAGAGTGGTCTTAACCCATGGCTTAGAAGTTAAACCCTTTTCTACCGCCTTTTTCGCCAAAAGAGCTGCGCCAATCATGACGGAAGGGTTTGAAGTATTCGTGCAAGAAGTGATGGAGGCAATGACAACGTCGCCATTCCTAATGGTTGTTGCTTTCCCACCGACAGCAATATCAATCGCGGCTTTACTGGTCTTGTCTGAGAGATAACTTGGCAGAATTTTTTCCAAAGCTGCCTTAGAGGTAGTTAATGAAATTCGATCCTGTGGTCGCTTTGGTCCAGCAATAGATGGAACTACTGTTGAGAGATCCAACTCGATGTGCTCAGAAAAGCGTGGTGAATTCGACGGATCGTGCCAGAGTCCTTGTTTCTTTGCATAACTTTCAACAAGAGCAATCTGATCTTCGCTTCTGCCGGTGAGAGTTAGATACTTCAGCGTCTCTTCATCGATCGGGAAGATCGCACAAGTTGAGCCGTACTCAGGGCTCATATTTCCAATCGTTGCGCGATTGGCCATCGGCACGGCTGAAACGCCGGGGCCATAGAACTCTACAAACTTTCCTACAACTCGGTGCTTGCGTAACATCTCAGTAATAGTTAGCGCAAGATCGGTCGCAGTTGTTCCCACTGGCAATTGACCTTTGAGTTTGAATCCAACAACTCGAGGGATCAACATCGACACTGGTTGCCCCAGCAACGCTGCTTCGGCTGCAATGCCGCCAACTCCCCAACCTAGGACTCCAAGGCCGTTGACCATCGTTGTGTGGGAGTCGGTTCCGACAACAGTGTCGGGATATGCATGCGGACACCATTAACTTCACGAATCATGACAACGCGCGCCAAATATTCGATATTTACTTGATGCACAATTCCGGTTCCCGGTGGCACAACTTTGAATTCATCAAATGCGCCCTGGCCCCAACGAAGGAAGCGATAGCGCTCTCTGTTTCTTTCATATTCAACATC
>JAPLBP010000152.1:0-13959 GCA_026392695.1 Actinomycetota bacterium
GATGTATTGAAGAAGTACTCCAAAGTCATTGTTCCTGAGATGAACCTCGGCCAACTCTCCATGCTCCTTCGCGCCCAATACTTAAAAGACGTTATCGGATACAACATGGTTCGAGGGTTACCTTTTACTACTACCGAAATAGTTGAAGCAACAATGGAGGTGCTCCGTGGCTGATCTAGCTCTCACGAAGAAAGATTTCACCTCCGATCAAGAAGTTAAATGGTGCCCGGGATGTGGTGACTACTCAATTCTTTCTACGATGCAGTCCTACCTTCCCGAGCTGGGCATTGAACGCGAGAACATCGTATTCATCTCCGGCATTGGTTGCTCATCGCGCTTCCCTTACTACCTGGATACTTTTGGAATGCACTCGATACATGGACGTGCTCCAACAATTGCAACGGGGCTAGCAATCTCACGTCCCGACTTGACGGTCTTCGTCATTACAGGCGATGGTGATTCACTTTCCATTGGTGGAAATCACCTCATCCATTCTTTGCGCCGAAATATTGAGATCAAGATTTTGCTTTTCAACAACCGTATCTACGGCTTAACGAAGGGTCAGTACTCGCCCACGAGTGAGCAAGGAAAGATCACTAAATCCACTCCCCTTGGGTCCCTTGACACGCCATTCAATCCAATCTCACTTGCACTTGGTGCCGAAGCCTCCTTCGTTGCCCGAACTGTTGATAGCGACCGTAAGCACCTGACCGAGACTCTTCGTGCGGCTAGCGCGCATAAAGGCTCCGCTCTCATTGAGATCTATCAGAACTGCCCCATCTTCAACGATGGCGCTTTTGACATCGTCAAAGATAGCGAGACCAAGGGTGGCGCACTGCTACAGATGATTCATGGTCAGCCAATCAAGTCAGATACGCACGGATTAATACACGCCGGAGCATCACTGAAAGTTGTCGAGCTCAACTCAGTGCCAGACAGCGATCTCGTGGTGCACGACGCACACAATCCAGATCCTGCGTACGCTTTCGCGCTTTCACGCATCTCTGCATCTGAATTGGATCACGTTCCTATCGGAGTATTCAGGGATGTTGAGCGAAGTGGTTACGGATCGATGGTGAATGGCCAAGTCGCGGACATTATTGCAAAGCAAGGTGCTGGAGATCTCCACACTTTGTTGACCAGTGGCGATACTTGGAAAGTCGGCTAATTCGAACTTAGTATCTTCAGTGCCCATTCACGGTAGGTCTCCGATAACTCGGGGACCTTCGTGATTTCTGAGATGAGAGAACGATCCCCGCTCTTAGCGGCGTAGAGATTAGAAATTGTGATTCCATGACCGGGGCGATGAACAATTGTTACTACATCACCCTGTCCAATGTCACCTTCTTGGATGATACGAAGATAAGTACCGGGACGACCCGCCTTCGTAAACTCCTTAATTAACGTTGGTCGTTCCCAAAATCCTGCAAAAACCCGACACGGTATACGTGGTTGAGATACTTCGAGAATTGCACTTCCAATTGCCCATCGCTCACCGATCACCGCATGAGTCACGTCGATGCCTTGCGTCGTGAGATTTTCGCCAAATCTTCCGGGTGCGATAGTTTGCCCAATTTCCTTTTCCCACCAAATTAGGTCCTCTTGGGCGTAGGCATAAACCGCTGCGTCATATCCTCCGTGAACATTTCTATCAATAATGACATCACCTTCGACTCCATTATTTTTCAGCGCAACACGACCACCAACAGAACGCTTATCTATTCCCGTACGTCCTTCGCTTCCAGTCCAAGCACCTTCGTGCACGACAGAAGTTACGTTGACTGATAAAACACGTCCGTTGCTCACCATAAATAGCGAGCGTACGCAAAAGCTTTCTAAATGAAAAGTAGCTGTGCGCCTTCAGTCATTTCAATGAAATCTGAAGCGCTAATGATGCCCTCGACGTCGTCTCGTAGATCAGCCATCGTGTATTTATTCATATCTGCAGACATCCGACAGGCCCACAGGTGACCACCTGCAGCAACAATCTGATCAAGGAAATCAGGTACCTCTGGAACATCAAGGTCGGCGATCTGTTTCTTCAACATCTTCGTGGCCATTGCGGTCATTCCAGGTGCTGGCATCACGGCCTGCGGAATATGCGCATTCGTTCCAGGAAGATGCATCGCCGTATTGCCAGCCGGACTAAATTGCAGGTCGTTCATTCTCGCCTTGGAAATCATGTCAAAGCCCCAGAAGGTAAAAAAGATCATGGTGTCGACCCCTTCACCGAGTGCTGCGTTGGCAAGAATTAAACCGGGATAGGCCATATCTAAATTTCCTTTGGAACAAATGATGGCCAATTTTCGGCCCGAATCATCATCCTTGCCAAAATTTGGAACAATGGATGGCGCAACTTCTGTGATTGTCATTTCATTCTCCTTTAGACGCAGCCCTTAGGCTTTGGTAATCCTGCGATGTAGGCCATCTTCTTGGCCGGTTTCTTTGGAAATAAAACAAACTGCTCCTTCACCGGTACTCCACCAACTGTTTGCACTCGACGCGAAGTCGCGGTCTCTTTTTGCGTTTTATAGTCCTCACGCAAAAATTTAATGATCTTCCAGTGTTCATCCGTCATATCTATCTCGATCTGCTTTGCTAGAGCCAGAGCGATCTCCTCGCTCCATTCTTCGTAAACAGTAAGAAAACCCTCTTCGTTTACTTGAACTTGCTTTCCTGCCACTTCAATGACCGGCATTTACTTTCTCTCCTTCCACGACAACTGCGGCTCGTTTTCCTTTCATTGACATCAGGGCCGGAATTGGAATCCAGCGACCCTTCAGCAACAAATTCCAATAAATCCAACGGAAAGCCAATTTCCCCATATGGTTGAGGCGGCTTTCCTTGAGCAAAGGCATCGGTCCGATCACAGGGATGGGGAACATTCCAGGCAACGGTTCTGTTGTGTAATTGAAATCAATGAGTAACCCTTTGCCGTTTCCTGATTCGATAAAGCAGTTAGCGTGACCGTCGAAATTATGTTTCATTTCGCGACCTTGAACGTACTCCACGAAGTTCTCTGCAAAGAGATCAATCGCAAAGTGCGCCACTGATCCAGCTTTAGAGGCAGGGATATCCGAAGCGTCACCCAGGGCGAAAATATTGGGATATTTCTTGGATAAGAAATTCTGCTTATCGACTGGAACGTAATTCAGATCGTCGCCCAGACCAGACTTGCCTATAAAGTCCGCTCCCATATTAAGAGGAACCGTTACAAGAAGATCGAATGGGATCTCTCTCTCGTCCATAGAAATTAGAGTTTTAGATTCAACGTCGACTCGCTCAATCATAAAGTCGGGTTCTAGCGCGATTTTTCTATCAACTAACATTGCTCCAAGAGCCCTAGAGCACGCAGGCTTTGTAAATGCGCCCTCAAGTGGAGTGACGTAAATAATCTCAACTTTGTCTCGCATCTTCTTTTCCGTGAAATATGCATCCGCTAGGAATGCAAACTCGAGCGGAGCCACGGGGCACTTGATCGGCATTTCGGTAATGTGTACGACCATTCGGCCACCAGGCCACTTTGCTAAGGCATCCCGAAGTGCCACAGAGCCTTCTAATGTGTAGAAATCAAATGCGCTCTTGTGCCAAATCGCCTCGTCGTCTAGCCCTGGAGTTTGATCTGGTCGTGGCGTAGTTCCCGTTGCAATAACAAGTTGGTCGTACTTGAAAATTCGGCCATCCTCGAGAATTACTTCGCTTGCGTCAGGACGAATAACACTCACATCTCCGGTGATGTATTCGATTCCCGCGGGGAAGAAGTGATCTCTTTCTTTTACAAGTTCTTCAGCCTTGTAAACACCAAAGGGCATAAGTAAAAGCCCGGGTTGATATATATGACGATTATCTTTATCAATGAGAGTGATGAGCCACTCGGTTTTCTTCAATTTCTTTCGTAATTTATTGACCACCATCGTGCCTGCTGTGCCGCCACCTAAGACGAGTAACTTATTCATTCTTTGCTCCTATCCACCTAATGGTAGGCAGATATACCCCTCCCCGTATATGGGAATGAGTGTGAAATGCCTTTCATTAAGGCATACAAAGTGACCTGCGTTACTTAACTATTTTCCAACCGCTTTTTATTGAAGCAGTTGAGTAACTTCTAGTTTCCGATCTTCACGGCGAAGTGATAATCGTCAAGATTTACAGTCACGCTTATTGAAGCGCCGCCATTTTGATCGGTATAGCCAGCGTATTCATAAGTATTTTTACCCTTCTTTGTAGCGGTAATTGTGTACTTAGAATTTGGAGAACTAGATCGCACCGTCAGAACATAAGTTGTGACAACGATTTTCTTAGTAGTGATCGTTGCTTTGGCCGCCGATGTCGCCTTCGGTGTCGCAGAAGTTGTTGGTTGAGAAGACGGCTTTACACTCACTGTTGGAGTTGGGGATGCCGTTTCTTTTGGCTTTGTAATTTGGGCAGTTGTATATAAGGAAGCGCCACGTGTTCCGGCAACGTAGAAAACACCATCGGCTGAAGATGCAACTACTAGCCCGTCTTGAATGGAATTGCCTGAAACCCAACTGGCACCGTAATCATCCGATGTGTAGACGGTTCCCATATAACTCGAAGCTACGAGCTTGGCTCCATTCGATGACATGGCAATGCTTTGCCAGTATCTCGAGGCATCATTTGCACGAGGTGTCCATGTAGCACCAGAATCTGAAGAGGTGTATATCCAACTGTCATTTGAGCTTGAATAAATCGCTGCGGCGAGCCTTGTGCCGTCGGCCGAGGATGCCACCGAACGCCAGAGTCTAGATGAGGCCCGCGGAGTCCACGTAGCTCCAGAATCGGCGGAAGTGAAAATCTGGTCTGCCCGTGCGACAGCTACCAATTTATTGCCATCGCTAGAGGAAGCAACGGAAGTCCAATTACGAACGGTCTCACGAGGAGTCCACGTCACACCAGAGTCAGAAGATGTGAAGAGCGTTCCGCCTTCTATACCCGCTACCAACTTCGTTCCATCGCTAGAGGATGCAACTGAATCCCAGCGATGATTAGATGCGCGCGTAGTCCAGGTTGCTCCCGAGTCGGTTGACGTGTAGATCGGGCCTTCCTTAACCGTTGCAACAAGTTTTGTACCATCACTCGAAGAGGCAAGAGCACTCCAAAGTGCAACCGACGCGCGAGAGGTCCATGTCGCACCGAAATTCGTCGACGTATAGATATGGCCGCCAGCGCTTCCGGAATCATCCGCCGCTACGACTTTTGACCCATCGCTAGATGTGGCAATTGAACTGCAATTGCAGACGAATTCCACCTTATTAAATGCAACTGGGCTACTCGCACTTGCTCGAGGAGTTGTGACGACTAGCGAAAGAAGAAATGCAGTGGAAATGATCAAAGTGGTTCGTTTGTAGAATCGGATTTTTGAAATCGAGATCCCAATCATCATCGCGCCCTTTCAAGAGCTATTGGATAATTAGGATGTTAGGTCTAGTGCTACTACCTCGCAACTACTATGAGTGTTGCCTCCAGATTGCATTTTCGCGTGGTTCTTAGGACTTCAACGGTCCCACATCTCTCGATTCGGTCGCAAAGCATCTCACTGCACGATTCAAAGCAGACGGAAAATCAAGAGTAAGGGTTGAATCGATTAGTCAACTGTTTACAATCAGTAGCCCCTCACATACACTTTTTCAATGGGCCAACAGAACTCGTCATCTTCGGAATGGACTGTCCCGAAATTCGCCCCTTTGTACCCAAGATTTCCCATTGAATATCAGAACGTCGAAATCCTGACGACCGTTTATCGATCAGACCCACAAGCCATTGCAGCTCATCTAACCTCACCAGTAGAGGCCACTGGGGATCTGGTGATGATTCATTTTTATCACATGCCAGATGTTGCAGGAATGGGAGTTGTTGAAGAAGCCAACGTGATGGTGGGAGTTAAAGTACCTTCAGTCGACAAGGTGCACTTTGGTGGTTTCAGCACATACCTATTTATTAGTTCAGATGTGGGTCTTGCTCAAGGAAGAGAAATTCATGGGCAACCGAAAAAATTCGGTAACACAAAAATTGAGGTTCGGGGTGACACGATTGTCGCCGAAATAAGTCGAAACGGAATAGCCATTGCTCAGTGCACGACGCCGTTCAAATATCAAAAGGCCAAGATCGATGAGCTCACTCGGTACTTTCCTTTTAGAGAAAATATAAACCACAAGCTGATAAGAAATATTGATGGAACCGCCAGTATCGATCAAATCACCTCACGGGTTCTCTCTGACGTTGTCGTGAAAGAATGCTGGAAAGGCCCTGCGACACTCGTGCTCACACCTAATATCAGCGCCCCGATTTATAGGTTGCCTGTTCTAGAAACTCTCGAGAGTTTCTATTGGAAAGCAGACTTTTCTTTAGTTCCGGGCGAGATCCTGGTCGATCTCTTGTCCGAGGGTGAGTGAATGAACAGTTCCGATCTAACAGATATTTCCGGCCATTTGATCATTGTCACCGGTGCTGCAAGCGGAATCGGGAAGGATCTCGCGAAACACCTACTGAGTAGAGGGGCGATTGTTGCCGCATGCGACAAGAATGAAAGTGCGCTGAAAGAACTTAAGACAATTTCTGCAAATCCAAATTTATACATTTTTGGCGTTGATTTTCAAAGTGAAGCATCAATTCGCGATTGCGTGTTTAGAATCGAAGAAGAACTTGGATCAATACATGCCGCCGTGAATTGCGTCGGAATACTCGGGAAGAACGGGAACAAGGCAGAAGACGTCGATATTGAGGATTTTGACTTGGTTTATCGAATTAATTTGAGGGGCGCGTTGATTTTTACGCAGGCGCTACTAAAGGGTATGGCTGAGCGTGAATATGGGCGCATCCTGCACCTTGCAAGTATCTCCGGAAAGGAAGGGAACCCTTTATTGGTTTCTTATTCAGCCACGAAAGCTGGGCTAATCGGAATGGTGAAAAGTATCGGCAAGGAATATGCAAACACTGGTGTGACTGTTAACGCCCTTGCCCCCGCATTGATCGAAACTCCCATGTCGGAAAGTTTTTCTGAGACACAGTTAACTTATTTGAAATCCAGAATCCCGATGAATCGACTGGGCACGACCAACGAGGTTGCTCTGCTAACGGCGTGGATTATCTCGCCTGCTTGCAGTTTCACCACCGGTTTTGCTTTTGATTTATCCGGCGGAAGAGCAACCTACTAAAACTAGAATTCTTTATTGCCTCGGAGACGATTGAATTACGGCTTCAACTTCAATCTCTACTAGATACTGATCGCCAATCAATTTTGCTTCCACCATCGTGTTAGCTGGACGAATCTCGGCAAACCGCTGGCCATGAACTCGGGCAATCGGCTCCCAATTCTTCATCTCGCTAACATAGACGCGAGAGCGAATGACATCAGTTAGTTTTGCGCCCAAAGACTCAAGAGAAGCCTCAATTTTATCAATGACAAAATCTGTTTGTGCCACAGGGTCACCAACGCCCACAGAAAGATTTCCGTGCGTGGCGGTGGTACCGGAAACCAAAACTCGGTCTCCATATCGGACGGCACGTGAATACCCAGCCATGGTTTCCCATGAAGTCCCTGAATCTATTCGCGACTTTCCGCCAGATTCAATGACCTCATAAACGGGTGGAAAATCTGCCAAGTGATGGCTTAGATCACCGGAAGCAGTTAAGTAAGGAGGCTTCCGATATTCATCTCCACAATCACCCGGAATTGGTTGCAACTCTGCGATCGCTGCACTAATCGTGCTTTGCTGCGAATCTGAAAGCTCAAACGAGAACAACGATGCTGCTTCTTTAATATGAGCATTTTCTCCAAGTCGAGCGCCGATAATTACAGCACCCACCGCCTTTTGCCCTAACTGATACTTGCTCGCAATCGTTGCAATTGATGTATCAGTTGATTTACTAATCGCATTTAAAGTACTTAGAACGTTTTGGAAACTATCCCAACCTCCAGCCGCATCAATAAACCTTTTGTATTTCATCAATGACCAATTTGATAACTCCTCGGATTTTGGTTCCGACTTCCCTAGCCATTTATCCGAAAGAAAACCGCCACAGAGGGTGCCATATGCCAGGATCGCAATCCCATTGTCAGCGCAATAGTCCGCCATTTTCCCGCCACCACGACGGTCAATAAGTGAGTATGAAATTTGGTTGGACACTAGTTCGATTCCGATTGATTTTGCGATTCGCAAATGGGCGGTATCAAAATTCGTCGTACCCAGAGCTCCAATGAGCCCTTCCTCTTTTAACTCCTGTAAATAAATAAGCGCGTCAAGCCAAAATGGATTGGCAAAACTCCACGAATGGAATTGAAGTAGATCAACTCTCTCGGTCTGTAATCGATCGCATCGCTCCTGAATTGCTCCCCGAACTTGCTGGCGAGTAACGGGACCTGGCTTCGGAACCCACTTCGTAAGCATCTTGGCAGATCTTCCACTTTGGCTATTCTTCTTGAAGTGGCCAGCGATGATTTCTGCGGATCCGTAATGATCAGCCATATCGAAGGTATCAAGCCCGGCATCCGCATATGGCGCCATAAAAGCCGACGTCGCATGGGGATCGAGTGTTCGACCGTCTTTCTCCATGTCGGCGATTTGCCATAAGCCAGTGACGACTCGTGAAATTTCTATTCCGGGGGCAAGTTGATATTTTTCTACAGTCATATCAAAAAGCGTACCTTTAAACCTCTGGTGGCGGGTGAAGGATTTGAACCTTCGAAGGCAGAGCCGGGGGATTTACAGTCCCCTCCCATTGGCCGCTCGGGCAACCCGCCAGGGTCAACTTGTTAAGCAGCGAGCGTAGATTACCCTATTTTTCAAGCAAGAAATAATCGGAGATAAATGAACTAATTCAGTATGAATCACTTCTCTTGCACATCAGTTGAGAAGGATTGGGCCTCATAGAGTCTCTGATACAGCCCACCAGCACCTACCAACTCCTTATGATTCCCACATTCAATCAACTCGCCTTTATCCAAGACGAGAATCAAATCAGCTTTTTGAACTGTTGATAGGCGATGAGCTACAACAAAGGTCGTTCGATTCTGCATTAAAGATTCCAATGCCGTTTGAATCGCGCTTTCCGTTTGAGAGTCCAATGACGATGTTGCTTCGTCAAGTATCAAGATTCTTGGGTTGCGAATAAGTGCTCGGGCGATTGCTAGCCGTTGCTTTTGCCCCCCTGAAATTCTGGCTCCACGCTCACCTACTAAAGTGTCGATGCCTTCGGGTAATTCATTCACAAAATCCAGTGCATTGGCTGCCCGCAAAGCATTTGTCAATCGTTTATCGGTGACCGAACCTAAGCCATAAGTGACGTTGTCTCGAACGGAACCCTCAAAGAGCACGGACTCCTGTGGCACAACTGAGATAAATCTTCTAAAGGTACGCAAATCAAATTTCGAAAGATCATGTCCGTCTATCGAGATCGATCCGATTTGGGGACGCAGAAATCCAATGACCAAGTTAATTAGCGTGGATTTTCCAGAGCCAGACGGACCAACCAGAGCAATCATGTCTCCAGGTTTAACACTGACACTAAAATTATTTATTGCATCTCTATTTCCAAGTGGATACTTAAAAGTCACATGATCAAATTCAACTGCCCCTACAACCTCTTCGATTGCAGGCTTATCGGCATTTTCTTCGATATCTGGCGATTCAAGAACTTCACCCAAGGAGCGTATTGAAGCGAATCCCTTCGCTATTACAGGCATCAAGCTAGACAGCAAAATGACGGAACCAATCAATTGTCCGAAGAAAGCGGTCAGCAAAACTACATCACCGATTGTGACGCCAAATTTGCCCTTTATCGCGCAATAACTGGCAACTGCAAGACAGAGGACGTTTGCCATTTGAAAGGTGACCCAAGAAAGAGCTCCGAATTTTGCGTTAAAGATGTCTAGCCTAAAGCCTGCCCTCTTCACATTTCCGAAAGAGTCATACATCGTTTGAAGAGCACTTTGTTCCAAACCATGAGCTCGTGTAATCGGCATCAAAGAAGTCATTTCATTCACTCGAGCCGACATAACTTCAATCTCGCCACGAAACTCCTCGTTTCGACTGCGAAGCCTGAAACGCAATTTTGAAATAAATACTGCAATCGCGGGGGCCAGAAGTAGAAAGAAAGGAAGAAAAATGGGGACCTTAATTGCAGTGATCACGATTGCCCCGATGATCCCATTGACCGCAGTAGATCCACCATCTGAGAGATTTCGAACCATCTGCTCGATATTTTCCACATCACGAACAACCTTAGTTTGCAGAACTCCAACATTAGATTTCAAGTAGAACCCCATGGTGAGTTGTTGCATCCGCTCAACCAGCGCTGAGCGAAGTCGATTCTCTACCTCCCGAATGGCCCTGCTTTGAAACTTTACATAGAGCAGGTTCATAGGCCAATTCTGCAAAGTGACGAGAGTAAGAATTGCAATGTTAATGAACAATTCGGAGAGGCTTTTGTGGCTCGCGATAACGTCAATGGTGTTTGCAGTCAGAAGCGGCATGACCCACGTCGGCGAATGTTTTATCGTGAAGAACAGAAAAGCAAGAAGTACTCGAAGCTTCTGCTCTTCAAAAAGGAAAAACAAAGTCCGAATGGGACTTTCCCCTACGTACTTATGCTCGAGTTCGGCATTTCGTAGGCGGCCTCTATTCACGGCACAACGGTAGACCAAAGGTGGGGTGGGCAAGTGCGCCAATTATGGATCTGGCGCGAAGAGCGGGTAGCGTAGGCACGTAGGTCTTAAACGGCCTTGTGACGCAGGAAAGAAGGAAAATTCATGGCATCAGATAGCAGTTTCGATGTGGTCTCCAAGATCGATCGTATGGAGCTAGATAACGCGGTAAATCAAGCAGCCCGTGAAATTGATACGCGATTCGATTTCAAGAACACCGGCGCCAAAATAGAACTTGAGGGAGAGAAGATTTCTATCGAGGCCGGAACAGAAGAACGTGCGAAAGCAACTTTGGAGGTCCTGCGCGACAAATTAGTTAAGCGAGGAGTTTCCCTTAAACATATTGATCCGAGTGAGCCGGCGCTAAGCGGCAAGATTTACAAAATTAACTGTCCACTTAAGGAAGGCATCTCCACTGAGAATGCAAAGAAGGTTGCCAAACTCCTTCGCGATGAGGGACCAAAATCTATCAAGACCCAGATTCAAGGTGACGAACTTCGCGTGACGAGTAAGAGTCGAGATGATTTGCAAGAAGCAATTTCGATGATCAAGGAAGCAAAGTGGGAATTCGCGGTTCAGTTCACGAATTACCGGTGACCTGAATTAGCAAAGTCGAACACAAAGCAACGGGGCTCTTCTTTGGAATTGGCGCTTACACGTTATGGGGCTTGCTTCCACTCTTTTGGAAGTATCTTCACAAAGCGAGCGCCTTCGAGATTTTATCCCACCGTGGAGTCTGGTCTCTGGTTTTTTGCATTCTCTTACTTGCACTAACCAAGCAACTCAAGAAAGTCCTAGACATCTTTCGTCAACCTCGGACTGTGGCCCTTCTCGCGCTCACTTCACTTCTCTTAACAATTAACTGGGGCGTTTACATCTGGTCAGTGAGCGTCAATCGAATTGTCGAAGCGTCGTTGGGTTATTACATAACTCCTCTGGCAAGTGTGAGTTTTGGAGTTTTTGTACTTCACGAACATATGCGCAAATATCAAAAAGTGGCCGTGATCATCGCGACTATTGGTGTAGCAGTGTTGACAATTCAATATGGGGCACTGCCTTGGATTGCCCTCGTGCTAGCGCTTTCGTGGAGTTCTTACACACTGGTCAAAAAGACGTTGAAATTGGGCGCCCTTGAGGGGTTATCCATCGAAACGATAATTGCACTGCTTCCCAATCTTTTCTACCTCACCTATATCGAAAACAAAGGAACGGCGGAATTTGGGCAGCACTTGGGATTTTCCTTGCTGCTTATGTGTGCGGGACTCGTAACGGTCGTGCCGCTTCTCCTTTTTAATGGAGCAACGACCCGGCTGCCCCTAACGCTCACCGGATTACTCCAGTACATAACTCCAACGATTATGTTCATCCTCGGCGTTGTCGTTAACCACGAAACCATGCCTCTTGGACGAATCATTGGTTTCGGGTTTATTTGGGTAGCGCTGGTATTCCTAGGTGTGGACTTAGTGCGCTCAAACCGAGCTGCCAGTAGCGCTCTTCAAGACGAGAGCACGACCAGCTTCTAACCTCGCCACCGGCACCCGGTAAGGAGAGCACGAAACATAATCCAAACCTAATTCGTGAAAGAAGTGAATACTTCGCGGATCTCCTCCATGCTCGCCACAAATTCCAAGCTTGAAATCGGGGCGCAATGAGCGTGCCTGTTCCACTGCTGTCCGAACAAGGATTCCAACTCCGGCTTGATCCAAAGATTCAAACGGATTGAAAGGCAACAACTCCAGATCGAGATAACGAGGAAGAAATGTTGACTCCACATCGTCGCGACTAAATGCCCAAGTAAGTTGCGTCAGGTCATTGGTACCAAAGGAGAAGAAGTCGGCGTAATTACCAAGCCGACTAGCGGTTATGGCTGCCCTTGGAGTCTCGATCATCGTTCCGATCGGAATATCAAGTGTTTGTCCAGTTCCTAGGAAAGTCTTCGCTATCTCTTCTTCAAGAGTTTCGCGTAAGTAAAGAAGTTCGCGCTGAGAGGCGACGAGGGGAACCATAACTTCAGGCTTTGGGTTATGACCCAATTTTCGGACTTCGAGGTAGGCGTGAACCAGTGCGCGCACCTGCATCTTGTAGAGATCCGGGATAAGAATTCCTAGCCTTACTCCACGCAGGCCAAGCATCGGATTGGCCTCGTGCAGTCTTTTTACTGCGGCAAATATCGCTAGATCCCGCGCTGGAATTTCTTCACCGAGAGCCTCGGCCCGCGACATTTGTGCAGTGAGATCTGCAAGTGGCGGAAGGAACTCATGAAGTGGCGGATCAAGCAACCGAACAGTTACGGGGAGCCCGGACATCGCCATCATGATTCCTACGAAGTCTGCTCGTTGGAGTGGCTCCATTTCCGCGATAACACCACGTTGAATTTCCTCATTCTCAGCCAGAACTAGTCGTTCGACATATGATCGACGAGGCCCTAAGAACATATGTTCCGTGCGACAAAGTCCAACACCTTCGGCACCAAGTATTCGAGCTCGAATTGCATCTTCCGGAGTATCGGCATTTGTGCGCACCTGCATGGTTCGAATTTCATCTGCGTAGGTGAGAATTCTGTGGACGGCTTTTACCACCGGCGATGCGAGATCACTCGATGCGTCTAGTCGTCCCTCAAGATAAGAAGTCACGGGTGAGGCGATGACGGGAACGACTCCAAGGTAAACATTTCCAGTCGTACCATCGATAGAAATAATTTCACCTTCGTAAACCGTTAGGCCGTTAACCGTAAATAAATTCGCACGTTCATCAACTGAGATGGATTCGGTTCCACAGACTGCGGTCTTCCCCATGCCACGAGCAACAACAGCAGCATGTGAAGTCTTGCCACCTCGGCTCGTCAAAATACCTTCGGATGCAACCATTCCTACGAGATCATCCGGACTTGTTTCACGACGAACAAGAATGACTTTTCGTCCAGCATGGGCTAAATCAAAAGCACGACGAGAATCAAAGACGACTACTCCAACGGCGGCACCAGGGGAGGCAGGAATTCCACGGGCAATTTCCTTGACAGAGGTGGATAAATCGAATTGCGGAAACATTAATTGTGCAAGTTGATCGCCCGATGTGCGTACCAGAGCCTCATCCATTGAGATTTTTCCCTCATCGACAAGTTGAGTTGCAATACGAAACGCGGCTTCCGCGGTGCGTTTGCCCACGCGCGTCTGCAAAATCCAGAGCTTCCCTTTTTCGACGGTAAACTCGATATCGCAAAGATCGCGATAATGCTCTTCTAATACACCCATCACTCGCTCTAGGTCTGCGTGAACAATCGGAGTTCGTTCTCCAAA
>JAPLBP010000152.1:14034-20823 GCA_026392695.1 Actinomycetota bacterium
TTGCGCACGTTCTAGATAATCTCCGTAACTTCCCTTCTCTCCCGATGCGGGGTCGCGGGTAAAAGCAACACCAGTGCCTGAATCATCACTGAGATTTCCAAATACCATCGATTGAATATTTACGGCGGTTCCTAGGTCTGATGGAATCCGTTCTCGGCGGCGATAAATCTGCGCTCTATCAGAATTCCAAGAAAGAAAAACTGCTTCGACGGATTGAATAAGTAGATCTCTAGGGTCTGAAGGAAAAGGCTTACCCGTAATCGATTCAATCTCGCGAATGTATCCCTCGGTCAACGCCTGCAAACCTTCTACATCAAGATCTGGAATACCTTGGACTGAAAAAGTCGCGAATATTCTGGCTTCGATTCGATGGAGTTCCTCTGGCGCAATGTTGCATACGGTTCGACTAAACATATCGATGAAGCGACGGTATGAGTCCCAAGCAAATTTCGGATTACCTGTCAGCTTTGCTAAGCCTTGTGCTACATCAGCAGTCATGCCGACGTTGAGAACCGTCTCCATCATTCCTGGCATTGAAAATTTTGCCCCTGAGCGAACCGAAACTAAGAGCGGTCTGTCTGGGTTGCCAAATTCCTTCCCAGTGCTGAGCTCCAATTCATGGAGAGAATTCCTGATCTCCTCTACGAGACCTGCGGGGACTTCACCTGAGGCAAGAAACTCGCGACAAGCTTGGGTGCTTATTGTGAATCCGGGAGGTACGGGGAGGCCTATCCGGACCATCTCCGCCAAGTTGGCACCTTTGCCACCCAAAAGATCAGACTGGCTTCGATCCCCAAAGGTGAAGGGGTAAATAAATTTCTCAGCCATCGATATTCCATTCCCTAGCAGTTGACCAGAAATATCCTATACGATTCTTTAAAGTCCCCGGCGGACTTTAATTTGACCTTTCAATCACAGCGTCACAAAGTGAGAATAGCGCGCTCGTAGCGTCGCAAATGGGTAGCGGCCCGAGAGCTAGTCGGGCTTCTTTGGCAATCATTAATAACTGTGTCTGTGAGTCCCCCAGCGCCTTGTGAACTCGTAATTGCGCAAGAACCTGGGAAATGGTCTCCTCAGATTCGATTGGCGCGCGCAGGAGAATCTGGAGTTCCCGATCGGCGGGGCTAGTCGAGGCAAGGACTCGCAAAGTCACGAGGGTTGGAACGCCCTCACGTAAGTCCGTGCCTGGCGTTTTGCCTGACTCCTTCGAATCACTCGAGATATCAATTACGTCATCTGCGAGTTGAAAGGCAATTCCTATTTTTTCACCAAAGGCTGTAACTGTTTCCGTGACCTCGGCGCTGGCTCCTGAAAACAGAGCGCCGTATCGAGCACTTGTTGCGATGAGTGACCCGGTCTTATCTGCAACAACACGCAAATAGTGCTCGAGGGGATCCTCACCAGGTCCTGGACCTTGAGTTTCCATAATCTGTCCAATGACCAAGCGTTCGAAAGTTTCGGCTTGTAGTCGAACAGCCTCAGGTCCCAACTGCGCGAGCAAAGCAGAGCATTTCGCGAATAAGTAATCTCCAGTGAGAATCGCAATGGTATTTCCCCATCGCGCATTCGCACTTTCGACGCCCCGTCGCATCGTCGCTTCATCCATTACGTCATCATGATAAAGAGTCGCCAGATGAGTGAGCTCGGCTGCTACCGCTGCCTTAATGACGTCGTACCGGGTCGGGTCTCCAAATTGTGCAGACAGCAACGTAAGTAGAGGCCGAAGTCGCTTGCCCCCTGCCGCAACTAAATGACTTGAAGTCTCTTCAACGAGGGGAAATGATCCCTTGATGTGGCTAGCTAAAAGCTCCTCAACTTGGATCAAGCCTCTACCCAATTCACGTTCAAGGTCAGGTGAGAGATTTGGAATGCCAAATACGGCCATTAGCGAATGAAGGTCGCCGTCGAAGAGATGAAGTTAAGGAATGGTGCGGGAAAGACTCCAAGGAATACGGTGATGGCGAAGGTCACAACGATCGTCGCGCGAGTAAGAATTGAAGGAATGATGACGCTCGTGCCATCTTCAGCAAGATCGGTGAAGAACATCAGCACAATAACACGGACATAGAAATATGCAGCAATGGCGCTTGAAAGGACGCCGACCACAACGATCAGCTCGTTTCCGCTTTCATACGCTGCTGAAAAGATCGAAAATTTTCCAATGAATCCACTTGTTAGCGGAATGCCCGCGAATGCAAGAAGGAAAGTAGCGAATACTGTTGCGACGAAGGGAGATCGCTTGCCAAGGCCAGCCCAACGATTGATGTCGGTCACCTCTCCAGCAGAATCTCGAACCAGAGTGACAACGGCGAATGCCCCAAGTGTTGCCATGCCGTAGGCAAAAAGATAAAAGATGCTGGCATCCAATCCGGCTTTGTTAAGAGCAATTACACCTGAGAGCAAGAAACCGGCATGAGCGATAGAAGAGTAGGCGAGCATTCTCTTTATATCGCGTTGTGAAATTGCGACAAGGGAACCGAAGACCATCGTAATAATCGCGATAACTGTCAGTATGGGACGCCAATCCCAATAGGCATTTGCGAAAGATGTATAGAAGATTCGGAGGATTGCGCCGAATGCAGCGACTTTTGTGGCCGCTGCCATGAAAGCAGTTACCGGAGTCGGCGCACCTTGGTAGACATCTGGTGTCCAAGCATGAAATGGAACTGCTCCAACTTTGAAAAGAAGTCCCACCGAAAGAAAAATAATTCCGATGAGCAAGAAAACACTGTTGCCCGTGCCCCCGGAAACCGCCTCATAGATTCCTGCCAAAGAAACCGAACCCGAGTATCCGTACAAGAACGCTGCGCCAAAGAGGAAGAACGCTGATGAAAAAGCCCCAAGCAAGAAATACTTCAGAGCCGCTTCCTGTGACATCAAACGTCGGCGACGTGAAAGTCCAGCCATTAGGTAAAGCGGCAAGGAAAGCATTTCCAAGGCAACGAAAAGTGTAATTAGATCTGTCGCGATGGGGAAAAGCATCATGCCTGCTACAGCAAAGAGTGTGAGGGGGTAAACCTCTGTTAATTTCTCTCCGCTTCGAATTGATGCAAGCTCTTCTTCAGATCCTGGAAGCGTGGCAGCCACAACAGTAAAGTGATCGTGATCCGCGATGAGAAATACGCCCAGCACAGCAAGAATTAGTACGGAGGCTTGCAGCAAAATCGCTGGCCCGTCAATAGCAACCGACCCCATTGCGGCAGTCAACGAACTCTCGTGACGAATTCTCCACACCTGTCCAAGCGCCAAAACAAGAGTACCGAGAGTCACACTCAGCTGAGCGATTGGTCGAATCGCCTTCGATAAAAACGCTTCAAAAATAACGGTAAGGACGGCTCCACCTAGAACTATCAAAATCGGGGCAAGGAGGGAATACGACAGCGACGGTGCCACAAATGCGATCACTTGGTTACCCCCTTTGAATCAATAGATGAAAGTGGATCTGTGAAGCCAGCTTTCGCGATCGAATGGGCTGCGGCTGGATTAATTACATTGAGCAAAGGTGAAGGATAGAAGCCCAACACCAAGATCACGGCAAGCACTGGAGCAATCGCAATCTTTTCGCGAAGATTCAAGTCTGTGAGTGATTCATTTCCATCGGTGGTTGGTCCATGAAGTGCTCGCTGAATTGGAAGCAGGATATAAAGAGCGGCAAGAACAATTCCAAATGCCGCAATGATCGCTGCCACGGGATAGCGCGTGTAGGTACCAACCAGGACTAAGAACTCACTTACGAAACTCGATAAACCTGGCAAAGCGAGCGAAGACATTCCGGCAAAGAAGAAGGCCCAAGCCATGATCGGAGTGACTCTTTGAAGTCCTCCAAAATCAGCAATCTTGGAAGACCCTCGTCGAGATGACATCCAACCCGCGATTAGAAAAAGAGCAGCCGTTGAGAAGCCATGATTAAACATGTACAGAGTCGCACCAGAATGTCCTTGGCTCGTCATTGCGAAAATACCCAAGGTGATAAAACCAAAGTGCGAAATAGAGGTGAAGGCGATCAAACGCTTGAAATCTTTTTGACCGATGGCCAAGAAAGCGCCGTAGATAATCGAAATGACCGCCAGCACGATGATTACTGGCGTAAAGGTTTTTGAAGCATGAGGAAATAGCTCGAGACAGTATCTGATCATTCCGAACGTGCCGACTTTGTCTAAAACTCCAAGTAGAAGAACCGAAGTCCCCGGTGTGGCTGCATCAGCAGCATCGGGTAGCCATGTATGGAATGGCCACAGTGGCGCCTTGATCGCGAAGGCTATGAAGAAACCAAGGAAGAGCAAATTCTCAGTCGTAGAACTTAAGTGCAACTGTGCCAAGGCGCTGATATCAAAAGTATGACCGCCCTGCTCACCAGAGATTACATAGAGGGCGATGATTGAAGCCAACATCAAGAGGCCACCGAAGAGGCTATAAAGCAAGAACTTCACCGCCGCTGCGGCTCTCGCCCCAGTGCCATATCCACCTATGAGGAAATAAACAGGAACGAGCATTGCTTCAAAAAATACATAAAAGAGGAATACATCATTTGCCGCAAAGACACCGATCATCATTGTTTCAAGAATCAACATAAGTACGTAGAAGGTCTTCACACTCCAGCGTCCACCGACAGCTTCGTTCCAGCCTGCTAATACAACGATTGGCGCGAGGAGAACTGAAAGGAGAATAAGGACGAGGGCAATGCCATCGATTCCCAGCGCATAATTAATTCCAAATGTAGGAATCCATGAATGCGATTCCACAAACTGAAGATCCACATTATCGCGCTGGAATTGTGTAGCCATCGCAATGCCTGCAACCGCCACAACCAGCGTCGTTACGAAGGCAATTTGCTTAGCGAGTAGTTCTTTTGCTTTAGGTAAAGTCGAAACAAGCACGGCGCCAAGTACCGGCAGAAGCATCAAGCTCGTTAACCATTTCACAATGTGACCACCCAAATCGCGGCCAGAAGGCCAATAGCACCGAGCACAATCCACATTGCATAACTGCGGACAAAGCCTGTCTGTGTCATCCCTAAAGTTCGACCAGTCCCCTGTGTCAATCGAGCAACTCCTCTAACGGCACCGTCAATGACTACTTCGTCAGTTGCGACAAGCACCTCGGTGAGCTTTTGTCCTGGGCGCATAAAGACTGCCTCATTGAAATCATCCTGAAGCAAGTCGCGTCGAGCAATCTTCGTAAAGATCGAAACGTCCGTTGGTGCCTCTGTTGGAACGGGATTGCGCAAATACTTCAAGACCGCCAATCCAACTCCAAGCAGGACTAGTACCAATGCAAGAATAGAAACCACTGCAGGTTTAAGTAACTCACCCTCGTGCGCAGGTGATGTTGCTACAACGGGAGCGAGCCAATTCTTCAATGAGTTTCCTTGAGTAAAAATAAACCCAGAAGCGACAGACCCAACTGCTAGAAGCACCATGGGCAGCCACATGAGCACTGGAGATTCATGTGGGTGAGCTTTGTCGTCCCAACGCTTACTTCCAGCGAACGTCAATATCACCACGCGCGTCATGTAAAAGGCAGTAATTGCAGCGCCTAATAGCGCAGCGCCGCCGAGAGTCACGCCTTTGATTCCACCGGCGTTAAATGCAACTTCAATAATCTTGTCTTTGGAATAGAAGCCAGCAAAAGGCGGAACGCCGATTATCGCGAGATAGCCAAGTCCAAAGGTGGCAAAAGTAATTGGCATAAATTTACGAAGTCCGCCGTAGCGACGCATATTGACCTCATCATCCATGCCGTGCATGACTGAACCCGCTCCAAGGAACATTCCAGCCTTAAAGAATCCGTGGGTGAGGAGGTGCATGATCGCGAAGGCGTAACCTGCTGGACCAAGACCGGCGCCGAGGACCATGTAACCAATTTGAGACATGGTAGACGCTGCCAAGGCCTTCTTTATGTCGTCCTTTGCCGTACCGATGATGGCACCAAAGAGCAAAGTAATTGCACCAATAATTGCCACCATGAGTTGCGCTGTCGGAGCTGCATCGAAAATAAAGTTCGATCGCGTAATGAGATACACACCTGCTGTAACCATCGTTGCAGCGTGGATCAGCGCCGAAACTGGCGTTGGGCCAGCCATCGCGTCACCCAGCCAAGCCTGCAACGGGAATTGGGCGGATTTACCAGTTGCGGCTACAAGCAACATGATGCCGATCGCGGTGAGTGCGCCCGTTGATGCCTGGCTCGCATGTTCTTTAATCCCCGAGAAGGAAACAGTTCCCACAGTCGCGAACGCGATCATTATTGCCAAGGAAAGTCCGAGGTCGCCCACACGGTTTGCAATAAATGCTTTCTTCGCCGCCGTTGCGTATGTCGGCTTCTGATTCCAAAAACCGATGAGAAGGTATGAAGCAAGACCTACGCCTTCCCAACCTACGTATAGGTTGAGATACGAGTCGCCAAGAACAAGCAACAGCATGGCAGCAATAAAGAGGTTGAGGTAGGCGAAGAATCGACGTCGATCAAGGTCATGTGACATATATGCGATTGAATAGATATGGATAAGTGTTCCTACGCCTGTAATAAGTAAAACAAAACAGATGGAAAGCTGATCCAACATCAAAGACGCATCCACCTTGAACGAACCGACTGATATCCAACTAAAAAGCTTCTGAGTTACAGCCCGCTGTTCATTGGTTCGTCCCAGCATTTGTATGAACTGATAGACACCTACAAGAAATGCACTCCCCGAAAGGACGGTCGCCAGAATGTGACCCCATCGATCACTTCTGCGTCCAGCGAGTAGTAATACTGCCGACCCAAAGAGCGGAAGGGCGATGAGATATA
>JAPLBP010000083.1 GCA_026392695.1 Actinomycetota bacterium
CAGCGATGAAAAACATAAGTCAGACAGTCACCACACAACCCATAAGGTGAGGTCGGATTCATGATGAGTCGTCATACAGTCACTGCAGCTTCTGAAGAGTTGATTGGTAAAGGTACCTACGTCCTTGGCCAACCAGTTTCGAGAGAATTTCAAACGGCGTTTGAGGAGGAGTACTTTCTCCGTCATCCTCGTCGAAGTGTGTGGTGGCGTTATGTAGGCGTATCTCTTGTTACCGCAATTTTGACATTTGGAATTACTTGGGCATTTACGGCTTCGCGTCCTGTATCCGTCTCGCTGGCTGCACCTACTATTACGGCTACGCCGAAGGTGATCACGGCATCAACTTCAACTACCACTGCCTCGGTGGCAGTATCGGGAAATAATTCTGGGCAGGTTGCTTTAACCGAAGCACAACTTAAAGATGAAGTTCGGGCCGTGGGCGAAAGCGTTTATTGGGCAGGGTCGGTCGCGAATTCTCTCTACACGTTTAACCACGTTAAGTCGGGTCAAAACTTTGTTCGATATCTTCCTGGTGGAAAAGGACTGAGCGATAACGTTCAGAACTATCGAGTTATCGCTACATACAAAGATCCAAATGCATTTGCAACGGTAACTGCCGCTGCGAAGATTTCTCAAGGAATTTCGATGACCAATCCTGATGGCTCCTTTATTTATTACGCGAAAGCAACTCCATCACATGTCTATCTCGTGATGAAGAATTTACCGTATCAAATTGAAATTTTTGATCCAGTGCCAGGTGAGTCACTCAAACTCGCCAGGACCCCAGGTGTTATCGGATCAATTCTCTAATGGCCACCGCACTAATTCGTTATTTCCCCAACGAAATGAAAGGCAACTAGCAATGGACAGAAAACGCGAAACGGAGCAAAAATTTCCTCCGGTCGATACCAATAAAGGTCAGATGATGTTGATCTATTTGCCTGAAGGTTCTGTCATTGTTGACCGTTCGAATGTCGCTGTCGGTGGAATGTTGACCGAAGAATTTGGTAAAGAAACACCGCGGGAGATATTCAATCGGGAAGCTTTGAATCAGGACTCAATCAATCGCGAAGAGATTAATCGCGAGTCGCTCAATCAGAGTATCCGCTATGAAGTGCCCGCAAATGCGCCAAGAGATTTTCGCCGCCCGGAGCAGATCGTGCTACATCGCAGAGTTCGACGAGATTGGTCACACATTGCAAACGTGAGCTTCGCAATTTATGTAACGATTGCCTCTCTTGTGCCTTTGTTGCTTTCGACAATTCTGGGAATTTCAGTATTTAATGCGCACTCAAATCTTGGAAATGGTGCCATTGCGCAAGGTGACTTGATGATCAGTCATAAAATGCAGGCAGATCGAATTGCTGCAAGCGATATCGTTCTGCTGAGGGATGCAAATAACTGGAGACTCAATGTGCGACAAGTAGTCGATGTCACGACGCTTAGTGGTGCAACCACGATTTCCACGAGTTCGGGATCAAATGCAGCACTAACCGAGGTCTTCACTCTTCCGAATAATTCCGACGTGCGCTTTGTTACAAGTCGCGTTCCCATGCTCGGGTTTGTTTCAATGTTCGTGAATTCATTGGCACTGAAAATCTTGGGAGCGGTGACTATCGTGCTCATCAACATCTACGCTTTTTACAGGCGTCGACGCCCGCACCCAGGCGAGGGTCAGAAAATGGTTTTGGTCTCCCGCTAGGATCATTTCCGGGGGATTTGAGGGTCTTTTACCTCAAGATAACCTCCCGACTACATCTCGTTTTACTTGAGATTTATCACTTTTTCCTCTAGACTGCCTGTCTAGCCTGCTGCACAAGCTGGCCAGAAATTAGGGGAAACTGTGAAATACGTTCGCGAAGCAACCGATCGGGAAGCAATCAATCGGGAAGCACTCAACTGGGAGTCTTTCAACCAGGGAGATCTCCGGTATGAAACGCCCGCACCTGCGTCAAGCGAATATCGTCGCCCCGAGCAAATCACCTTACGTCCCTCAGTTCGTCGCAATTGGTCGCACTTTGCCACTGTGGCATTTGCAATTTATGTAACCGTCGCCTCCCTGGCTCCTCTGCTCCTTTCGACGGTTCTGGGAATATCTCTCTTTGACGCTCACTCGGACCTTGTACGTGGAGCGATTGCGAAGGGTGATCTCATGGTCAGCCATACAATCTCGGCAGATCGCCTTGTCGCAGGCGACGTTGTGATTTTGCGAGACGCCAATAGTTGGAAGCTTGAGGTCCGACAAGTTGTCGATGTAACAACCCTTCGTGGTTCCAGCACGATTTCCACAACTTCAGGAACCAACTCAGCTCTGACTGAGGTATTCACACTTTCTAACGATTCAAGTGTGCGTTTTATAACGAGTCACATTCCTTTCCTCGGATTCGTCTCAATATTCCTGAATTCGCTGGCGATAAAAATCGCTGTTACAGCCGGAATCGTTTTCATCAACATTTACGCTTACTTTCGGCGCCGTCATCCAGTCCGAGACGGGCAGAGAATGGTTTTAGCTTCGCGATAACCGCTTAAATCGGGGCTCTTGAAACCTCTCGTTTCTCAAGAATTCCTCGCATTTACATCCCATTTAACTTGAGAGTTAGCACTTTTTCCTTTAGACTACCCGTCTAGCCTTGCCGCAGGAGCAGGTAAAGAAATAGGGGATCAAGTGAAAAACGTTGATTTTATTGAAGAATTTGCGCCTAAATCGCGCAACGTATTGAGAATAGGCGCCAGAGCGATTGTTATCGCCAGTACTGTCGCCCTATTCTTCTCGTCCGGATCCGCCGTAGCGGCCGAAAGCAGCACACCTAAGTCGCCGGTTATTGTTCTAAAGCCATCTCCATCTCCAGCCCCGTCTGCCTCGAAGGAAGTTTCGAAGGAAGTTTCGAAGGAAGTTAGCAAGAGCGATATCGGA
>JAPLBP010000115.1:0-1504 GCA_026392695.1 Actinomycetota bacterium
TGGCCATCATGCCAAGGAGTACGCAGTTGGACTCAAGCCCCTCGTTTCTCACATTCAAGATGAGACCGAGAAGTTAGTTCAAGCTCCCTCTAACTGATTCTCGCCGCTAAAAGCCGGCGCTTCAAAATTATTCGTTTTATGCGAGCTATCGCAAAAAGGCATGTTCTGTGAGTGCCCGCACCTGCACAGGGAAAAATTCGTCTCTGTCCGAAGGACCGTGCCTGATTCGTCAACAAAATCTGCTGTGCCTGTTACTCGTATCGAGCCGTTTGGTCTGACTTTTATCGTGACTTTTTCACTCATTATGAAAACCCTCTTTAATCTAGGTAGTCGCGAAGGACCTGGGAACATGAAGGGTGACGCAATTTAGACATCGTCTTAGACTCAATTTGTCGGATGCGCTCACGCGTAACTCCGTAAACTTTGCCAATTTCATCCAGTGTCTTAGGTTGACCATCGGTCAAACCAAATCGCATCGCCACAACGCCGGCTTCGCGCTCGGAGAGAGTGTCTAGCACTGAGTGCAATTGCTCCTGAAGCAAAGTAAATGAAACCGCATCGGCAGGTACAACGGCCTCGGAGTCTTCAATGAGATCGCCAAATTCTGAATCGCCCTCTTCTCCAAGTGGAGTGTGAAGTGAAATTGGCTCGCGGCCATACTTTTGAACTTCAACAACTTTTTCAGGCGTCATGTCGAGTTCTTTTGCGAGTTCTTCAGGAGTTGGTTCGCGACCTAGGTCTTGAAGCATCTGGCGTTGCACACGAGCAAGTTTGTTAATGACTTCAACCATGTGAACAGGAATACGAATTGTTCGAGCCTGGTCTGCCATCGCACGAGTAATTGCTTGGCGAATCCACCATGTCGCGTAAGTCGAGAATTTGTAACCCTTGGTGTAATCGAATTTTTCAACGGCACGAATGAGACCGAGGTTACCTTCTTGGATCAGATCAAGGAACAACATTCCACGGCCGGTATAGCGCTTTGCAAGAGAGACGACGAGCCGTAAGTTGGCCTCTAAAAGGTGGTTTTTTGCCCGACGACCATCTTCTGCGATCCATTCGAGTTCGCGCTTCAGTTTCTTATCCATTTTCTTATCAGTAGAAATCTTTTCTTCAGCAAAAAGTCCAGCTTCAATTCTTGTTGCGAGTTCAACTTCTAATTCGGCGTTAAGAAGGGCAACGCGGCCAATCTGCTTAAGGTAATCCTTTACGGGATCAGCAGTAGCACCCGCTGTCATTACGGTTTGAGCAGGAGCATCATCTTCTTCTGAAGCCTTGAGAGTAAAGGCGTCTTCTTCATTTCCATTGTTCTCTTCAGCAAGGTTCACAACTCGAGGGGCTACTGCTTTATCTTCAGCTGGCTCATCGGTAGCAACTTCTGCAACTAGCGCATCAAGATCTTCGAGTTCGACTTCCTCGAGTTCAACATCTTCGCCATCAATTTTTGCTACTGCAGGTGAGGCTGATTTTGCCGACGCCTTTTCAGTTGGTGCGGCTACGGGCA
>JAPLBP010000115.1:1511-8999 GCA_026392695.1 Actinomycetota bacterium
CTTCAGAATTCTATTTGGGCTAAGACCGTGCTTGCGCATCTTTTCAAGCATGACAGGAATGGAAGCGTGAAGTTCGCGCGCCTCTTCGACAAGTGCTTTATCTGCCGCCTTGGGAATTCTTCCCAGACTTGTGATACCTCGACTTAAAAGTTCTGCATCAACACTTTTTTGGCGAAGCAGTCCCTCTTTCGCCGCGACAATGGTGCGGATATCCGCGACTGTCAGTTCTTTCTTTAAAGGGATCTTGACAGGAGCTGCTTTCTTGGCTGGCGCTTTTTTCGCTACCACTTTCTTTAGGGGAGATTTTTTTGCAACTGCTTTCTTCGCGGGCGTAGCGGATTTTTTGGGCGAAACTGTTTTTGCCTTGTTTTTGAGCGCACTAAGAGCAGCCACATCAGTCCTTTGTTTTGACCCCGCCACCTCGATTGGGAACTTCGAGGGCGAAGAAGCGATATCTATATTATAATTTATCCACAGGTGAATTGCACATCGAAGACCTTACAAAGCCGTTTTCGTGCCCAAACTCCGTGCCAAAGCATCTCGAATGACCTCTCCTACAGCCTCCACCTCAACGAGGAAGCCATCGTGTCCAAAGGGTGAGGAGATGATCACCATTTCCGCATGAGGGGCTAATTCAGCTATTTCGGCCTGCAATCGAGACGGGAAAAGCCTGTCGGTGTCAATCGAAACGACAACGACCGGGATAGTAATACTGGCCAACGCCGCAGCCACCCCTCCACGCTCTCGACCAATATCGTGCGAATTCATAGCCTCGGTCAAAGATATATAGGTGTTAGCGTCAAATCGCCTAGCTAGTTTTGAGGCTTGATGATCCAGATAGGACTCCACCGCGTAGCGACCCGTGTCATCGCCTTGCAACTCTCGCCCAAAACGGACATCCATTTCCGCTTCCGTTCGATAGGTCAGATGAGCAATGCGCCGCGCGATGCCCATTCCTTCATTAGGCCCGCTCAGTTGATCGTAGTAATCGCCTCCATAAAAATGTGGGTCACTCTTGATCGCCCGAATTTGGATAGAGGCGGTACCAATTTGATCTCCGGTCGCTACAGCCGATGAGCCGATCGTACAAATTGCACCCACCCGATCTGGCAATTGCACGGCCCACTCCAGTGCTCTCATCCCTCCAAGGGATGGACCAACTGCCAAAATATAGTGAGAAATTCCAATTGCATCGCTAAAAGCTACTTCCGCAGCGACCATGTCACGAATAGTGAGCGCGGGAAACCTCGATCCGTATCGCTTGCCATCAGGGGCCAAAGAGGAAGGACCAGTGCTGCCTTGGCACCCCCCAATGACATTGGGACAAATGACAAAATATTTATCAGTGTCGAATGGCAACCCTGGACCCACCATTGATGGCCACCAACCTGGCACATCAGACCAGCCTGTTAAAGCATGGTTAACAAGAATTGCGTTATCACGAGAAGGGCTCAACGTGCCCCAACTTTGATAAGCGATTGTTACGTCCTGGAGAATTTCACCATTTTCTAAAGTGAGTTGACCGATGGAAAGAAATTTTCTCTCTCCCGCATCGTGAGTCTCCAGCCATGCGCCAGTAACATCTGGCGATAGATGTGTCATGAATAAAAGCCTTCCGCGCTTGCCAGTGCGTGATGCACCAACCTGGTCTTCACCCAGAGCACCCCGCCGCGATGGAGGGTTGCCGTCCAGTTAGCTAGGGCTTGTACCTGGAACTCGTGACCTGAGAGCAATTCTACGCCACGGCATGAAACTAATTCGAAGTCTCATTAGATCTTCTCGCCCTGAGTTTCGAAAATGCCAGCGCAGACTTTAGGGTGAAGATCTTTACGCATCTGAGCAAAGGATTCAGGGGGCCACCCCGCGCTAAATACTCGCCGCAAGAGTGCAGTTAGTGAGTAACCGGCATCGTCGGAAAACGCTCGATCCAGAGCCCGCTGGGCCAGCGCGCCATCTCCGCGTTCATACGACGTGGCAGCGAAAAGAGTGGCTACCGGGGCCACAAATCCAACAGGGGCAATACGTACCAGATAGCGCCACATTTGCCAGTAGATCTCATGAGTTGCAACAGGGGCAATACGTACTAGATAGCGCCACATTTGCCAGTAGATCTCATGAGTTGCCTGCGCGTGCGAGCCTAAGGCAAAGTCCCTCACCTGAATGTCGCTCAGCGCACCTAAGACACGCGCTGATAGTTCTTGATCGGCCTGAATATCCGCGCCCATGGAGCCAGCAATAAATCTGGAAGCCAGATCGATGACCGCCACCGCTCCCTCCTTCTGGCAAGCGCCAAGTCGAGGACTCTCCTGATCGATGCGCGCGAGGAGTACCTGATTGATAAATTGTTCATCATCGGCAAGCGGGGCTGATGCCAGAGAGCCTGCTAACTCTTCTTCGTTTGCAAAGGGCATAACTTTTCCGGAACTCACTTGCTCCGCTGCAATTCGAGAAGCGCCAATTTCGGGAAGCTCGCGTCCTTCTGGCGGACAGCATTGGAGATCTTGACATAGCGTAGAACGCCATCTGCCATCGGAAATAAGCAGCGCTTCACTTGTAACAATATTTGCTCGGGTAAGTGCATTTCCTATTGAGAGCAAAAATTCCTCACCATTGCTGGAACCTAGAGGAACGTACGCGACCACAAGGGCGCTATCTGCTCCATTGCGGGTGAGATGGCTAACGAGAGCATCAAAGTCCTCCGACGTGGATGTCTCGGGATAATCCACTCGCATTGCCATAGAAACGGCGCCAGCTTTGAGCGAAACAAGAACGAGGGAATCAGTTGGGTGATAACCGATAAGAAAGGGAATGGCGGCGATTAAGTCGTGAGGTGAAGTTAAGGTTGTCATGGGACAGAAGGTTTCTCCCACCCGCCCACATCAGTGCCTTCTTAATGTACCTCCTGTGGAAACTACCGCGCTGGTAATCACTCCTTAGTGAGCACTACCGGGTGATGATCGTCGGCGCCCTCGAAACACTCACTCGTGAAATCGAGGTTTGACGAATCTCCCCCGTGATAGCCCGCGATGCCCCATCAAAAGTCCAAGTCCCACCCCAGGTGGCGACCAAAATAACCACGTATTGGCCGGGATTTCTATAGGTGTGAGAAATGCCCCCTTGGGGATAGGGAGCACCTGATGAAGTCGTCACGTAAAAACCTCCATCACCAAAACTCCACACAAAGGCAGGTCTCATCGCAACATCAATTACTTCACCGACTATGGAAACCTTCGTCGCGAAAAGTGAAGGAAGATCACACCAAAAAATCATCGGAACTTTAATTAACGCTTGCCTTGCAGGTTGATAAGCAATTTTCCCGATGGGAAGCAATTTAACAAGACGGTCGCTCAGCGAAATTGGTCGCGGAGTTTTTTTCTTGACCGTAGGTGCGAGTTTATGTTTGTAAGGAACCGGTGGCCTCACATACGTACTCTTAGATTTTGGTGCAACCGGCCTGGGCTTAGTTACCGTCTTCTTCTTCGGTATAGGTATGTGCGACGGTGCGGGAGTTTTTACTCGACTCGAACTTCGCTTGCCTTCTATGACTATCTGCCCATCTTGCGTATAAACATTAATGCACGCTTTTGAAACACACGTGGCAGCGAATGAAGACTCCGACAGAGTCGTACTGGGAAGCAAAAAGACGGTTAATACTGCGAGAACAAATGAGAACGTTACTTTCAACCGCGATGTGAACATTTCTTGAGAATAAAAGTTTGATCACTCTCACAGGCAAAGCGCCCGTCTGCCTGTGGAAAGGCAGGGGTTGCACGCGTAAGGTAGCCATATGGCGCACCGCGATGGAGATGGCTGGGTTCAATGCCGGTGCGGAAACAAGCATTGGGGTTTGCATGGCGCAGCCGGACTCCTACTTGTCCGTGGCGCAACTCTTCTGCTCCAGCACCGCTCTGAGTGGGTCCATAACGGTGATACGTGGGGAATTCCCGGTGGAGCACGCGATTCACATGAATCGATCCATGAAGCCGCCATCCGAGAAGCCATTGAGGAAACGGGGATAGATCCAGACCTCGTGACTTTTCACAGTCTTTACACGGACGATCACGTTGACTGGCGATATGACACCATCATCGCCATTGCTGCTCCAGAACTCTTTCCCCATGAAATGAACGCGGAATCTCAAGAATTACGTTGGGTGAATTGGGAAGAAATAGATTCGATGCCGCTACATCCCAGTTTTGCAAAATCATGGACCGCAGTCCACGCAATCTTAAAACGAGACTTTCCCGTTTAAATTTTCTTTATTTTAATAATCTGATCGCACCATGAAAGTTCACTCTGAGGCATGTGCGCCACAATGACGATTGCACGACCTTCTGCAGCAAGTTCTTGGAGATGGGAAGTGATGCGCTCTGTACTTTCTACATCCTGGGCAGAAAAAGGTTCGTCAAAAAATAGATATTTGGCTCGCTGAGAAAGCGCCATTGCGATCGACACTCTTTGCTGCTCGCCACCAGATAAAGACGTGACTTTGCGCGGCAATAGACCATGGATGTCAAGGGCATCAATTGATCGAGAAATACTTTCGGTATCTCCCGAATAAGTGATAGACATATTAAGAATCTCTTCAACTCTATAAGCCAAGGAAAAGCGTTGATGTTGCGATGCCACCGAGCGAACTTTCGCAAGATCGCTGCGAGAATAATCAGCCAGTGGCTTTTCATCGATTGTAACTGTGCCATTTGCGGCAACTAAGTCACCAACTAAAGCACTGATGAGACTGCTCTTGCCAGAACCATTAGGACCAATGATGGCAAGGGTTTTGTGCCCTTGTATTTCAAGATCAAAATCGCGAAGAATTTCTCGATCTCCCCGCTTCAAGGAAAGAGATGAGGCACGAATCATGACTGCCTCCATACTTCTAAATTTCGCCGGACAAGTACGATCAAGATAGGAGCACCAATTAAGGCAGTGATGAGTCCGATTGGAAGTTCGCGCGGAGATGCCACTGTCCGTGCCGCGGTATCGGCCATCAACAAAATGAGCGCTCCCATCAGAGCGCTATGTAAAACTAAGGGGCGATGGCGAGGACCAAATCCAAGCCGTGAAATATGAGGCGCTGCTAAACCTAGAAAAGCAATTGTGCCAACTGTGCTGACCGCCGCGGCAACCAAAACGGATAGGACAACCAGTGCCAATCGTCTGGCTCGAGCGGGATCTATTCCAATGTGAGTAGCGGTTGAATCGCCCAGAGAAAGTAGATCCAAATTGGGCGCAATCCACCAAGCACAGGCAATTCCGATTAAGGAAATGGGGACGAGCACCCACAAATCTTTAGCAGTAGTCAGGGCAAGGGATCCCCATGTCCAAAAGGAAACAGAACGTGCATCTGATCTCGAAATCATCGATGTCGTGAGACCGACGATTGCTGAAACGGTTGCGGAGGCAGCGATTCCAACGATGATGAGTGCGACGGTGGATTGGCCATCACGAGATCTAGCCATCGAAAACGTGAAGAGAGATACTGCCAATCCCCCTGCAACTCCGAAAACGATCGCGGAGACAGAGCCAATCGTTACCAGGTTGAAGAGCAATCCCACGACTACCCCAAATGCCGCGCCGGCAGATGTTCCAAGAATTGCTGGTTCAGCTAATGGATTGTTACAAGCACCCTGCGCCATAACTCCAGCCGCACCTAGAGCGGCACCAACGCAAAGCGCGGTAAGAATGCGAGGAACACGAATCTGCCACAAAATATCGCGATCGCTGGCAAACTGACTAGACGATGGATGGAAGAAAACATTCCACAAGTGATCCAGATGCGCGGCTCCGACTGAAAGTGAAAGAACTATCGCCGCGACGATGAGCAGTACATAAAGGTAAATGAGCGCGCGTTTCATTTTTCCATCACTGTAATTACTGCCTTTGCAAGGTCGCCAATCAAAGCCGGAGTTCTTGGCCCGAAGGAGAGCAAGAGAGAATCATCAACATCAATAACTCGCTTAAATTTTCCTGCAGGTGTTTGCGAAACGCCGGGCAAGGCGAGAAGCCCACTCATTCCTCCGACCGACTCCAACCCTTTTGTCATAACGAGCAAGATATCGGGGCGCGAGCTCACTAGCGCTTCGCTAGTCAAAGAATTGAATGGGTTTTTCAATGTTGCGGCACCGACGTCAATCCCTCCGATGGCCGCAATGAGAGAGTCGGTTCCAGAGCCTGGTCCGCCCATCAAATAGACCGCGCTGGTACCACGCAAATAGAGAAAAGCTATCCGAGGGTGGTTGTTTGAATCCAAATGTGCAGCGGCTATAGCGGATTTGATCTTTGCATTGAGCGCCTCTGCGGTCTGAGGCGCTCCGATTGACTTGCCAATGGCTGAAACTTTTTTTTCAATATCAGATAGCGTCCAAGCTTCAGGAATCATCGCAACCGAAAGATGCGCTGCTCTTAAAGAATCGACGGCACTCTTTGGTCCACTCGATGCATCGATGAGAACTCGATCCGGAGTGAGAGAAAGAATCTTTTCAGCAATTACTTGATGTCCGGAAGTTACTATCGGGACGCTCTTTAAGGTGGCCATAGCGCTTGCAATATCTCGACCAACCAGAATTCTCTTTAAGCCCATAGCCGCAATTACTTCGGCGCTCCCGTTGGCAATTGCCACGACACGCGATGCGGCAGGACTCTCTTGGGTCGCCACCGAGAGTTCGATGGGATCACTCGCAGATATGGATACCGAGTGATCAACAGGCTTAGGCGAAGAACATCCTGCGAGAAGACTGAGAATCAGCAGAGCAATCGCAGCGCTGAACACTCTCGGGGAAATCACATCGCTATTGTGCCAAGAACCCTGACCAAATTTTCCGACAATATCTAAGAAAATGTCGGGCAAAACTATTCAATTCCTGTCCTAGAGTCACTCCATGTTCTCACGGGCCAAGAAAGTCGCCGCCATCGTGACCTGCCTTCTCATAGCGAGTGTCGTACCCGCTTGGTCCGCACCCAAGTCAATAACGGGCTCACATGGCGAGACTCTGACTGTAGCAACCACACTTGCCCCAGCGAATGGAATCATTAAAGTGCAGGGCGCTCACTTTGATGAAACAGTGGGGATTTATCTCGCGTTCTGCGTCCTTCCGAAAAAAGGCAGCCTGCCAACTCCTTGCGGAGGTGGCATCAATAAAAGTGGCATTGCATCGGTCTCTTATTGGATTTCATCCAATCCACCGCCGTATGGAAAAGGCTTAGCTCAACCGTTTCTTCCAGGAGGACGATTTGTGAACTCAGTCCACGTCACGCCCCTCATCGGAAAATTTGATTGCAGAAAAGTGAAATGTGCGATTACGGTTCGAGCCGACCACATTCGAGACGGTGATCGTAGTTATGACATTTTTATTCCCATCACATTCCCTAAGAAGTTATAGCAATGACAAAGGAGAACATAATGAAACCCATTTCACTTCGAACTCTCATTCGAGTCCTTTTGCCGATGGCAATGGGGGCGCTACTACTCTCGCCGACGAGCGCATT
>JAPLBP010000115.1:9008-13679 GCA_026392695.1 Actinomycetota bacterium
CTAATCTCAATCCCGCGGGAGACAAGATTCATATGGGTTTTGCAAACTTTCCAACTAATGGAGGCGTCTACGTATTGGAATGTCTAAACACCGTTGTTGCCGGCCAGACTGCAACTCTCTGCGATACGGCAAATCAAATTTGGGTTTCTAACACCACAGGCGCCACATTCAAACCTGTTGGCGCGGACATCGTCCTCTCTGTTGTTGGCGCGATAGCAGGAACAACATGCGGCGCAGATAAGTGTTCAATATTTATTACACGTGACCACGAGGCGCCTACTGATCGAAGTGAAGATCAGCTCATCGCCATCGCTTTCTCCGCAGGTGCTGTCACGCCAACAAAGCCAAAGGACGTTATATCGGCCACTATTAATGGAAAAGCTCTCAGCACCCAACAACCGGGAACTCTTGCCTATCGCACGCCAGTCACAATCATTGCAACTGGCACTTCAGGCGGAGCGGTTACTTATGGCTCATCCACTCCAGATTGCACCGTAGTAGCTGGCGTAATCACTGCATTAAAGGGCGCGGGCCAGTGTGACATTACGGCCACAACCCCAGATTCCCTGAGTACGCAATCCACGACCGCTCATTACCCTTTCTATCTTGCTCCCGGAAATCAGATTGTCACCTTTAATAAAACTTCGCTCAAGAGTGGTACAACGTTGAAATTGCCTTCGATCACCAACTTTGGTGAAGTGGTTACTTATTCGACAACTTCAAAGAACTGCTCAATTAAAGGTAACGTTTTGAAAGCCAACAAGAAGGGTGCCTGTTTAGTCTCAGCAACCGCTGCCGGATCAGGAACACTGTGGGGTCCTACCTCACAGAAGCAGACTATTAAAATCAGTTAATTAATGATCGGATTCCAGCAATGCAGAAGTTGGTGGCACTAATAATCTCCAACTCTGCATTGCTTCCGGTTTCAATTCGCTTAGTAGAAACATCCGTCACTGCTTGAATCAAAGAAAGTGCCTGAGCAATATCCTTCACTCCAATATCGTCCAACGCTTTCGCAAGGGGCGCTAAGAGCGCCTGGTGTGCAGCCCCAATTTCGCGCGCACGCTCTTTAGGTGCGGTGATCGCGCTTAGTGCCTTTGCCAATAGATGGCGGCCATCGGCGATGTATCGCAAGGCTGCTTCAACCCATTGCTCAATTGCAAGAAACGCGTCATTAGTATCCGAGATTGCGCTTTGAAGAACCCCAGAAAATCGCGACAACTCATCTAGGACAAGATCAGCGATAAGTTCTTCACTGCTTCCGAAATATTCGTAGACGGACGTACGTGAAAGACCAGCATGCTCTGCAACCGCTGCCACCGTTACAGCTTGACCACCTTTTTCCAGAGCGATCTCACATGCAGCAGCAACCAATTGTTGGCGTCGCCATTCCCGATGTTTAGCTACGGTGGAGGTCGAAATACGAGGCATGGGGTTAGTTTGCCACTAAATCATCAGACGTGCTCTGCCCGGTTTTGCTTATATTGAGTCGACGAAGAGAATCCTTCACGGTCTTGGCATCAGATGTTCGCCATAAAGGTGGCATCGAATTCAAAAGGATAGACCCGTACCGCTTAGTGACAATGCGCGAATCCAAAATCGCTACAACTCCTCGATCATCAACTGATCGAATAAGGCGCCCGGTCCCCTGCGCTAAAAGAAGGGCAGCGCGCGGAAGAGAGACTTTCATAAATCCACTTCCACCTTCTGCATCAACGTTCGCTGAACGCGCCGACATCACAGGATCATCAGGACGGGGGAAAGGAATTCGATCGATTGCGACGAGAACACAGGCGTTGCCAGGCACATCGACGCCTTGCCACAAACTCATGGTTCCCAAAAGTATCGATGTTTCATCTTCGGCAAATCTTTCAACAAGTGGACCGACAGCGTCCCCACGCCTTTGTGTGATCACGCGAATAGGCAACTCGGCCAGAACTTTGCGTAGGTGTGCATCGGCGGCCTCAACTCCGCGCCACGAAGAAAAGAGCGCTAAGGTTCGGCCCCCAGCCGCGTCGATCAACTCACCGAGTTCGGTGAGTGCTTCGATACTCGGTCCATCTCGTCCGGGCTCTGGTAAATGCTTAGGTAAATACAACATTCCTTGAGAAGCAAAATCAAAAGGTGATCCCACATCCAACATTTGAACATTGCTTGGATCAAGTTCGTACTCTTCGACTTCTTCGTCCGTGTCATCGCCAGTAATGAATCCAAGATTGCGAGCCATGGCATCGAAACCATTTCCGACGGTGAGAGTCGCGGATGTAGCAATAACAGGTGTTTTAGTGAGCAAATTGCTTCTCAGAACATTTGAAACAGTCAACGGCGCAAGATGAAGTGTGGAAAAAGTCGGCTCGTACCAGAGCACTTGACCCTTGCCCAACTTAAGTAATTTCGCAGCCGTAGTTGATACTTCGTTAACTGCACCTTTTACTCGTGCACGTTCGGCGATCGAATCTGAATCAACGATCTCTTCATCTGCTCCGATGAGTTGCATTATTGCTTGCGCGCTCTCGCGCACTTTTCGAATAGGTGCTTCCAATTCGGATGGCATCTCCTCAAGTCTGCCCTGCAGATTAGTCTCGAATTTAACCCGTTGTCCATAGTCATCCATTGCGTCGTCAAAGGCATCTGCAGCTTTTGTGAAAGCTTCTGATGCTTTCCCTGGAAGATGCTTTCGTGCCATTGCTGCAGCACGCACAACGCGCGGACCCGTTAACTCCTCTGTGACGGCTTGAGTTGTTCGGTCCATGAATTCGTGTGCCTCATCCAAAATGACGGCATCACGGTCAGGCAGAATCGGATGAGAATCAACGATTTCAATTGCTAAAAGAGTGTGATTTGTGACGACAATGTCGGCAGTTGCTGCTCTGCCTTTGGCCAGTGCGGCAAAGCATTTCGCTCCATAAGAACATATATCAGCGCCAACGCACTCTCGCCCCGATAAAGAGTTAGCGGCCCACACTCGACGATCCACATCAGGGGCATCGTCGCGGTCCCCTGACACACCTGGGGTCTCTGCCCAGGCACGCAGACGTTTTGCGTCTTTACCCAAACTAGAAACTTCTAAAAGCACTTCTCCATCGGGATCTGATACTTCGCTGTTCATCTTTTGAAGACATACGTAATTCCCGACGCCTTTATAAATTCCGTAGGAAATTTCGCGACCCAATATTTTTTCAAGGGCCGGAACAATGCGTGGCAGATCGCGTTCCACCAATTGACGTTGAAGAGCCAACGTTGCTGTAGCTACGAGAGTTTTTTTGCCATAAACAAGGGCCGGTACGAGGTAGGCAAGAGACTTTCCTGTGCCTGTTCCGGCTTGAACCATGAGGTGGTGTTGGTCAGAAAGGGCGTTCGCCACGGCCTCCGCCATCTCGATCTGACCTTCGCGAGTGGATCCACCAATGGCATCCACCGCAGCATCCAAGGCGATTCGCACTTTGGCTGAAAGGTCGCTCACCTCGCAACCTTATACATACTTACTTAGACCCAGTTCGAGCGGCTAAAAAGTGACCGATACTCCCGAATCCATCGAGCGATAAAGAGCATCGACCAAGCGAAGGGTGTTGACGTTGTCGCGCACCGAAGATCTCAGCGGTGAACCATTGGCAATGGCTCCCAACACTGAACCCATGGTCCCGATAAATGCATCAGGGAACCATCGCGTAGTCACGGGATACGGAGTCCATCCATCTGTTGGTACGACTTGAGAATTGACTTCAAGGGTGTCTACTCGCCCATTGGGATAGTCATAGAGAAGTCCAAGGGTGCCTCGAATCGATCCCTGATCACCATCAATGCGATATTCGGCCAAATTATCTCCACCACGATTGACGTGATTGGCATGTACAACCGAGGTCACACCCTCTGCGTACAAGGCGGTACTAATTGTGCGCGTCTCTCCAATTGGGTACTGACCTTTTGTTCGACCAGCCGCACAAAAAAGTGTCGTCGGATCGCCCAAGAACCATCGAATTAAATCGTGGTAGTGAATCGAGTGCAGCATTACCTCTAGTCGCTCCAAATCTCGAGCCCACGGCCACAATTCCCAGGGAGTGATGAGGTTTACGGTGATCGACATATTGGTAACAGTGCCAATCCATCCCAATTCGACCATCTTGTGAGCCGCAGCTACGCCCTCTTCAAAACGTAACTGCTGATTAACGGCTGCGACAATCTTGTTGGCATCTACCAGATCAGCCATCTTCAGGCCCTGTTCAATCGTGGGAGCCATCGGCTTTTGAGCCAAAATATTCTTTTTCGCGTTTGCAACCTTTTCAAAAATATCCGGTTGCGCCGCCGATGGGACAGCGATATCAACCACTTGCACTCGAGGATCCGAAAGAAGTTCATCAATACTTGAATAAACTTTTGGAATCCCATGTCGACCAGCAACATCAGTTGCTTTAGCTAAATCAACATCAGTAATGCCAATTACCTCAAGTCCTGCCTTTTTGTACGCAGGAAGATGGGCGCCATCTACGATTCCGCCAGCGCCGATAATCGCGATCGGCAAGCGATGAGAAACTGGGATCTCAAGGCGACATGATTCTGCAATCTCGCGAAATAAATCGATCATGAACTATCCCTTCTGATTTTCTGCCTGCGAGGTTCGATATAGCACCGTCTGCAAGTGTTCGGTGTAGAGAACAAGCTCTTCATTGTCAG
>JAPLBP010000001.1 GCA_026392695.1 Actinomycetota bacterium
ATTCTTCGACCGTGACAATGTATGGGCTGATCATTGCGGCAATTGGAATTGGCCCGCTATCAGCCCTTGCGTTGGCAATCGCGGCGATATCACCCAAAGGCGCTGATTCTGGTATCGCCGCAAACGTGATTGGCGCAGGTCCTGTTATAGGAATTGGTTCGTGGGTAATAGGAATCGTGAGCGATACTTCTGGTTTCTCGATTGCTTATTTGATTCCCGTTGTTTTGCTTGTTTTGGCTTCGGGTTTCTTTCTTGCTACTCAGGATAAATCAAGTACGACGTGAAGATTGCGCGGTCCGTGTACTCCCTCGACTCGTTCTAACTCAATGTCACTAGTAGCTGACGGACCTGAAATCCACGTTTGATGATCGAGTGGATTTAGTCGCCGTACAGCTTCTACAACGGTACCCACCACATTCTTAGCGCTCACAACGCAAATATGCGTGTCAGGTACGAGTGAAATTGCTCGTCGACCTTGGTCTGTGCGCGAGTGATTCAGAATAATCGTTCCAGTAACTGCGATCGCAACTTCACTTGAAGTTATAACGACATCGAACCCATCAAGTTGTCCTGATGAAAGATTGTGGTCAATTGTTCCTGTGACCCAATCTGAAGGTAGGCCCTCTGGAGTCACAATGCTGGTTAAAGAATACTGCGAGAGTAATTGAGCAATCGTGGCCGGCAAGTTATTGCTTCGAGTGAATGTGGCTTTGTAATCAACAATGCGATCCTCAAGAAGATCCAGCAACTCTGTATGAGTAAGCGGGGAAGTTGTCTCGTAATTTCGAGCTGGCGAAGTCGATTTCATACCTAATTTCGCTTGGTCTATTCTCTTAAGAATGTCATCGCGTGACGAGGTCATGACTTTTTATTCAATCGTGTGCGGGGGATGTCGCGAAATGCCATCCATTTTTTCGCTACAGGTAGGGATTTCGCGAGTTTTGCAAAAACTGGATTGGATAACATCGGTGAAGTCGCACGAATCAGGCGAGCAAGTATTTTTAGACCGTTGGGGCGTAGCGTATAAGCGGCAGCCCGCATGGCTAACTTTTCGCTGACGGAGGCGTTTGCTTTGTTCTCCTTAGCTCTCAAGTGAACCAAAATCTTTGGAATGTTGATTTTCACTGGGCACACGTCGTAGCAAGCTCCGCAGAGCGTTGAGGCGAAGGGGAGAGTTTTAGCCAACCCTGGACCCAAAAGTTGTGGGGTGATGATCGCGCCAATCGGACCAGGGTAAACACTGTTATAGCTGTGGCCGCCGGTGCGCTCGTATACGGGACAGACATTCATGCATGCCGAACACCGAATACAAGCAAGAGCTTCTCGTCCGTTTTCATCTGCAAGGGTTTGGATTCGACCATTGTCGAGCAAGATGACGTGGCGTTGTGAGGGACCATCTCCTGCACCGGTCCAAAAACTTGTATATGTATTCATTCTCTCGCCAGTAGATGAGCGTGGGAGTAGTTGTAGAAATACTTCTAGGTCAGTCCATTTGGGCAAAATCTTTTCGATGCCCACAACGGAGACGAGAATTTCGGGGAGAGTGAGGCACATTCGACCATTGCCCTCTGATTCAACAACGCAGAGCGTGCCTGATTCGGCGATCGCAAAGTTTGCGCCACTGACTGCCATACGAGCGCTAAGAAA
>JAPLBP010000028.1 GCA_026392695.1 Actinomycetota bacterium
CGACTGTCCCAAGAACAGGAATCGCCTTAGGTCCGTAACCTAACTCAGGAATCCAATTGAAGAGTCCGAAAAACGAAGCAGGTGCCGGAGGATTTCCAATTCCCCATCCCGAGAAGTCCACGTGCATAACCACTTCTCGAAATTGTCTTGGCAGAGAAGTGAGCGACGGAATGGCCGAGATGAGCAGAGCACCTAAGGAATACAGTGCGAATTTGAAAGAATGAGGGGATAATCTAAATCTTTCGCCCAACACGAACGAAAACGAGAGAAATATTGCGATGCTAAAGGTGAACCATGCCAAGAAATCGAAATACGTCGCGAGGCAATACGCATAAACCAGCACCACCCCGAGAATCGCTATGGGGTATTCCTTTCGAGATGATAAGACGGAGAAAACGAATACATACAGACCCCCAGCCAGCATGCTTCCCCATCCGCCTTCAAGAATTGGAGCTATGTATGCAAATCCGAGCGCAGGTGTAATGCAAAGGAAGAACAATGCAACTGGATTCTTGAATCGGGTGGATAGAGTTATTTTTAAGGTTAGAAATACCATTACGGCTACCAAAATAAGCAACGCGCCACCGAAACGGCCAATTGAACTCGCTCCGGTTACTTTGCAAATCGCAGCTTGAAAGCCTGGTAACCCCGTCCGATGTCCTCCGATAAGGAATTCGCCCGCGATTTGATCTCGAAAAGATGGAATACGATCAATTGGTAAGGCATTCGTGAACGGTGGCTTAAAGGAGGCAAGAAGCGGGTTGCCGCCCATTTGCTGTTCTATCGAAGTTGTTAGCGTTTTAACAGTCTTTCCTTGGCAAAGATAGTAAGCGGCGCTCATCCAACCTGACATGTCGGGACCTATGCGAAATCGAAAGTTTTGAGTCCAGAGTTGAACATTCTCGAATGAAGCGGCAATCAAGGAAATAATGCCGACGGAAATTGATAGGAAAGGCTGTACTACTGTAGAGAGACTCTTGAGTGAGATAAACGCCGTTTTGAAATGGCCAAAGAGCCCGAAAAATAATGCGAGGGGAAAGACCAGCAATGGAGAAAGGTTTGCCCCGACTATCCAACTCGAAAAGACCAACGAAATAGTAATTCCAAGATAAATAGAGCCAATTACGCGATATCTACTCGTCGGAAAATAATGGCTTATCCATCCGGATCCAACGAAATAAGCGAATATTCCTATGGTTGCCGATAGCCCAAGGTCAAGGATCACGTGCTCATTCAAACACGATTGATCACTTATGCACGTTTAGCAAGCAATTAGAAAGGCCTCGGAGTCTTCGATTCAAGAAGAGAGCCGCCTCGGGGATTTGAACCCCGGACCTACGCATTACGAGTGCGTTGCTCTACCCCTGAGCTAAGGCGGCCAACCGTGCGAGCAAAAAGTACCCTGTGGCTAGGAAATACCCAAACTGTCTCTAAATGCCTAAAAGAAAATTAATATCGTCTTGGCAAGCCGAAATTGGATTGAACCCTTGGTTAATGACTTTATCCCACCAAATAACCGTCGCTTCGACCGCCTCTTGCTGACTCCAGCGAGGAGTCCACCCCAGCACTTTTTCCGCGAACTTTGCATTCAGGGCCAGTGCCGTCGCCTCAGAATGTTCAGAACCTTCGGCTCCCTTGAGATTGACGTTAGAGGAACTCGGCCAAGCGCTCTTGGCGATTCCTACTACTTCGGCGACGGAGAGACTTTCTGAATCTGGACCAAAATTAATGGATGCAACTTCAATTCCTTGCAAGACTGAAATCAATGCTTGTAAATATCCACTCAGTGGGTCAAGAACATGTTGCCATGGACGCGTACTGGAGGGATTGCGAACCGATAGTTCGGTGCCGCCGCTAAAACTCTTAATGAGATCAGGCAATAAGCGGTCGGTAGCCCAATCACCTCCACCAATAACATTACCCGCTCGGACAGAAATCACTCGCGGTCCCCCGGAGACTTTTGCGATTTGTTGCCAGGCGGCTACAGCGGCTTCCGTTCCCACTTTGCTAGCACTGTATGGATCTTTCCCAGCAAGTGGATCTGTCTCAACAAATGGTCGACCCGAATTGTCGTTTCTATAAACTTTGTCAGTTGTAACCACCACAACGGCTTTTACAGATCCCGTAGAAAAGACGGAGTCAAGAAGATTGACTGTCCCCATAACATTTGTCTCAAAAGTCGCCCGCTGAGTTTTGTAAGATTCAAGCACAAGTGGTTGCGCAGCCATATGAATAATGGCCGATGGTTGATGGGATTGAATAAAACTATTCAATTGTGCAAAATCACGAATATCTGAAAATGCCTCGTGAATGACTCCGGTGCGACCAGCACGATCAAATAGAGAATCCACTTCTGGTGCTAATGAGTAACCAATGACTGGTACTTCTAGCTTCTCGAGTAGGAGTGTGAGCCATGTTCCTTTAAATCCCGTATGACCCGTAATGAGGACAGGACCAGGCAAATCCCTCAATAGTTGTGCGGAAAGAAAATCCATGGCTAAACAGTAGTCAATTTCTAACCGCCAAAGCGATCATGTTTCCGAGGTTGATAGGAGTTTCAATCGATGGCACTAATCGACTAAGTGCATTGGGCAGACCGAGAACGCCAAGGCCCATCTTTGCAATGTGATTCAAATGGAAGTAATTTGTTGATTTACCAATACTTACTAACTGCCAGCCACCCGCTGAAAGTGCAGCCGCAAGAGTCTCAGGGTTATAGAGCTGGGGATGCTGGAGGCAGAAAGGCGGCCATTTCTTAGTGATTAGTTTTCGTAGCAGGGAGTCTTCATTATGAACAACCAACCCTAGATGTGCCCCCGGTGAACTCGTTCTAGCTAAAGATCTAAAGTCTTGCAGTGGAAATAGAAGATGGTCAAATACGTGAATTCCAATCGATAGTTCAAAAGCCGAGCCAGTTACTTCGCTTAGATACTGCACAATCTCTAGTGCGGCTACTTGTCCCACATTCGACCGCAATTCCGGGTGAACAGCTTTGTTTGGTTCGATTAAGCTAACTCGGTTTGGGTGAAACGTATCTCGAACTTCTCGCGTAACAAGACCTATGTCGGGACCCAGCTCTAAAAAACTCTCCACGGATTTAATCCGTTTTGCAAACCAACGTACGTAACCAGATTGCGTACGAGAAGCCGTTGATTTATCTTCGCCCATAAGGTTATTGGGCATCTCCGAGTATAAATTCTCCAATTGTTCGGTCGAAAAATACCAAGGACAATAAAGAATATTGCAGGATGGACAACGGTAGTAAGAGAAAAAAATTTGATCGTGACGTAGCCCAACGAAGGACTCTTTCACTTCTTGGTATGTCAATGACTCCGCAGGTGTCGCCGCGATTACTTCAGCGCAAGCAGGAAGGGCAGTTGAATTGCAAAGTGGACACGGACGCTGCGCCCACATTTCTTGTATTTTTGAAACTTTAATTGTTTCTTCCCGTTTCTTTCCAATGCTTAAGTTCATCCCAACGCAACTCAAGCATGGAGATTCGATTGGCATCCTCAAGGGCAATTCCCGAATAGTAGTCTCGCTTATTTTGAAGCCAAAGAAGTTCAAAATGAACCGCATCGAGCAATCCCGTTTCAATATCCGAATCGAGTGCAACGCCGGCGTTATAGACCACTTTCCTAGTTTCAAAGCGATCCAAATGTACGGCATGTACCTGGCGCAGCGCCTCAACGGATTCGATCGATACGCCGCCCCCCATAACAAGTTGTTTGCCGGCTTTCTTACAAAGCCGAGCTATTTCTAGAGCGTAATCGGTCGTCTTCTGGAGATTGATTGATGTTCGTGGCCACCCCATTGAACCAGTGAAATCAACACGGCCAAAAACAATTCCATCCGCGCCGTGCGGTATATCAATAGCAGCCAAGAGTGCTTCACGGTTTTCATATCCAGTAATCGTTTCCATGTTGAAGAGAAAATCAGTGTCTTGTTGTTCGTCTTCCGTAAAGACGATATTTTTTGCCGCCACATATTTACTTGCTGCATATGCTGACTCCACCATCGGGGCCACTACATATTTCACTCCAATTTGCTTACCCTCTACAAGGTCGCGAATCGCCTCGCATCCTCCAATCTTTACGGTTACTGGAAGACCTCCAGCCCTGGCGATACCTACCACCAAGCGCAAGAGCTCTTCTATGCGAGTACCTTCGGCTTCAAACTCAGCTTTTACGCTGACAATTCCGAAATTTTCGCGTCCTCGTGAAAGGATTTCCACCATCTTGCGCTCAACTGAATTCATCTCGTATCCCATTTCCTCGCGCGCGTGAGGTTTTTCAGCGCTTGGTTCACGCTAATCGTAACCAACGCGGCAGGGAAGAATGAATCAACGAGCGTGTTTCTTTAAACACTTAAGGCGCGATGGCCCTCCAAAGTCTTAACCACTTGTTCTTGCATTGTTGACAGCCGGATTCCTAGACGCTTGGCTTCAAAAGCAAGATCTTCAGTCCTGGGGTAGTAATCATCAATTTTCACATCTGACAGCCGTTCGCGAGAGATATCGATGCCTGGAAAATGCTTACTTATCTCGTCCGCCAAGTCGGCAACCTCCACAAGTTCTCCGCCTGAATCAATAGTGCGGTTCTGACCCTCTTGGGCTAATGCAAATAAAACCTGCATAAACTCACCAGCATCGGTGAAGCGACGCATCACTTTTATTCCAGAACGGATATGTATGGGTTTACCGTCCAGGGCTGAACTTAGGAAGTCACTCAAAGCATAACTGTGGTGAATTGGCATGTATCGCCCACTTGACCCCCAAAGCCGACCGATAATTAGGGTAGATCATATCTCGTTCAAACTCTGTCGTACCGGCTCTAAAAACTGCGCCTGACGACACAGAGAGAATCCACTTTGGTTTACTGGTCTCGATCACTCGACAAGCACGAGAAATTAATTCCATGTTTCGAAGAACAAAGTTATCAAATCCAACTTTTGCCACTTTTTCTTTGGTTAGGAAAGCCAAATTAACAAAACCATCGACTCGGGTTGGAAGCGTCACTTCATCATAGGTTTGCGTCAGCATTTCCCGACCAGACGACAACTTCAACGTCTTAGACCTCGTGGAAATTAAAGTCGTGTCGCTGGAAACTTGATCGACGGGAGAAGTCAATCGTTCGAGAAATTCTCTGCCAAGCCAACCAGTTGCGCCAGAGACAATTAGTGTCTTTTTACCAACCTCAACCACGGATTGTTCGCATCGACGGTGGTAGATATGGAAACACAATCTCCGACGTTTCATCATCAAGTTGCG
>JAPLBP010000140.1 GCA_026392695.1 Actinomycetota bacterium
AGCCGCAATGACTTCTTCGTGGTTGAGTTTTTCGCCGGTCACACCTGCGGCGGCGTTGGTCACGAGTGAAATGCCCAGGATCTCTGCACCAAGGGCGTGCGCCGCAATTGCTTCTGGCACCGTGGACATACCTACCAAGTCGGCACCGAGAGTGCGCATCATTCGAATTTCTGCGGGCGTTTCATACGCCGGTCCGCGCCAATGAACATAGACACCTTCTTCGAGTGATTCATCTTCGGCTTTAACGATCGCGCGGATACGTTTGCTATATAGATCAGTAAGGTCTACGAAATCTGCGCCGATAAGAGGGCTGGCCGCAGTTAAAGAGATGTGATCGCGAATAAGGACGGGTTGACCCACGCGATAGGCAGTGTTGATACCTCCGCACGCATTTGTGAGAATCACAATTTTGCAACCCGCCTTGACTGCCGTGCGCACACTATGCACGACTGGTTCCATACCTTTGCCTTCGTAATAATGTGTTCGGCCTAGGAATACGAGAGCATTGATCAAACCTTTGTCACCGGGCAGAGCATACGAGCGCACTTTGCCAGAGTGTCCCTCTACTGCGGGAGGCAGAAAGCCTGCGATTTCATCTGCGTTGCATTCGTATGAAGGCGTTCCAAGAGCATCGACAGCCCCAACCCAGCCAGATCCCATAACGAGAGCGATGTCATGTTTTGTCACCCCCGTGCGTGCAGCGATTTCATCTGCTGCTACTTGGGCGGTGCCGAGTGGATCTTTATATAAGGCTTCTGTGGAGGTCATACATCAATAATGTCACAGAGTTTTCCACCATTGGAAATGTTCTCTCCGATGATGGCCGTGAGATTAGAAATGACCCCAGATTTATGTGCCATGAGTGGTTGTTCCATCTTCATCGCTTCTAAAACAATGACAAGATCCCCAACTTCGACTATGTCGCCTTCCAGCACAGCGATCTTCACGACCGTGCCCTGCATTGGACTTAGTAATCCACTGCCCGTAACGATTCCAGTCATCCCTTGCTTTGCACGATGGCGTTTGTGAATTGGCTCAGGGGCATGGAGAACTACATCAAATCGATGCCCATTTACTTCAGCTACAAAGTTCTCTGGAGCCGCATGAGTAAGGGTGTGGCCCGGTCGGTTCTTTGAAAACTCTGGAATTTCATTGACGAACTCATTTTCGATGTAGCTGGTGTAGACCTTGAAGTCTTGTGTAAATGCTGGATCCTCAAGAATTGCGCGATGGAAGGGAAGAGCGGTGGCTAGACCCCCGATGGTGAATTCGCTTAGCGCTCGGCGTGCTCGCTCGATGGCTTGTTCGCGAGTACTTCCGGTAACAATCAATTTTGCGAGGAGGGAATCGAAGTTTCCTCCGACTACATCGCCTCGTTGAAATCCAGCATCGACTCGAACACCAGGACCTGAAGGGATTTGCCATTCGCTAATGCGCCCTGGTGCCGGGAGGAACCCACGACCTGGATCTTCACCATTTATTCGGAATTCAATCGAATGCCCTCTAATAACTGGATCATCAAATCCAAGCGGCTCGCCCATAGCGATTCGGAATTGTTCTCGAACTAAATCTATTCCCGTTACTTCCTCACTGACTGGATGCTCCACCTGTAAACGAGTGTTGACCTCTAGAAAGGAAATGGTTCCGTCAAGGCCGACAAGGAATTCGCATGTTCCGGCACCAACATATCCAGCGGCTTTCATGATCGCTTTCGAGGAGCGATAAAGCTCTGCGGTCTGCTCGGTGGATAGGAATGGAGCTGGCGCTTCCTCAACAAGCTTTTGATGACGGCGCTGTAGCGAGCAATCTCGCGAACTAATAACAACAGCATGGCCAAAAGAATCGACGAGAACTTGGGTTTCAACATGTCGAGGCTTGTCTAGATATCGCTCAACGAAACACTCGCCGCGTCCAAAACTGGTTATTGCTTCTCGAACTGCTGATCCGAATAGTTCCGGAATTTCTTCCATCGTTCGAGCGACTTTAAGTCCTCGACCTCCGCCACCGTGAGCAGCTTTGATCGCCACTGGAAGACCGTGCTGCTGGGCAAATGCGAGGACTTCTTCATGGGTGTCTACTGGATCTGCAGTTCCAGCAACGAGTGGTGCACCGACGGACGCGGCGATTTTTCGGGCAGAAACTTTGTCTCCGAGTAAACGAATTGCCTCGGGAGATGGACCAATCCAGATGAGCCCAGCATCGAGAACTGCTTGGGCAAAATTGGCATTTTCTGAGAGGAATCCATATCCAGGGTGAACTGCTTCCGCACCCGACCTCAGCGCAATTTCAATAATCTTTTCGATATTTAAGTAGGTCTGAGTGGCAGTTACGCCTGGCAACGAATAAGCGTCATCGGCAATTTGTGCATGGATTGATCCGCGATCCTCGTCCGAATACACCGCAATGCTCTTTAGTCCATGATCTTTGCACGCTCGAATTATTCGGACCGCAATTTCGCCTCGATTGGCGATCAGCACGCTTTTCATGAATCAGCTCCGATGCTCATGTCTCTGACCTGACGCCATGTATACCCAAGATGTGACGTCATCGCTCGTAAAAGCGGAATTGAAAGTCCAATTACATTTGTGTAGTCGCCTTCGATGGAGGAGATAAATGCGCTACTGAGTCCGTCCAAAGTAAATCCACCCGCAACGGTGAGTGGCTCTCCCGATGCGACGTAATCGCTTATTTCTTCTTCGCTTAACTCCGAAAAGTTAACTTTGGTTGTGGCAATGTCAGAAATTTCGACACCTCGTACTGTGTCCACCACGCAATGACCGGTGTGGAGAAGTCCAGATTTTCCACTCATCTGTCGTGCCCGTTCAGTCGCGTTGGAAGTGGTGAGAGGCTTTCCGAGTGAGACTCCGTTGAATTCAAAGGTTGAATCGCAGGCGATGATAAGCGAGGGCTCATCTACGAGTTCGCGAACCGTATGCGCTTTTACGATCGCCAAAGCGATAACCATCTCCCTTGGATTCATCTTCTCGTATAGCGGGTCTTCCTCATCAACGTTACTGACAACAATTCGTGGATGAATGCCTGCTGCCTCGAGAAGGCGTTTTCGAGACGGTGATGCCGAGGCAAGAATAATCTCGGCCACTAAAAAGACCCCTTCAAAGGTTGGCGAAGAGATGGTTCTGCCCATTTACTCTTTTTCATCAATTGCTCTTCTTGTGGGGTTTCGTGAAAAAGCAGCGCCAGCTCGAGGGTGGCACGTTCTTCATCGCTAGGAGTGCCCGAAGTCACGGTGAATCGAATTTGCTTCACAGCGGTATGTTTCCGTGCTTGCGCGCTGGCAACGAATCTCTCTTAGTCTTGAGTGCCCTCAAAGCCTTGGTGATGTACTCGCGGGATTGATTAGGTTCGATGACTGCATCGATAAAGCCTCGATCTGCAGCCAGGTACGGGTTGGCTAAAGTTTCGTTGTATTCGTTGATGAGTGAGGCGCGCAATTCTGCAGCATTTTCCGCCTCTGTTAATTCTTTGCGGTACAAAATATTGACCGCACCCTGTGCTCCCATGACTGCAATTTCGGCGCTTGGCCAAGCAAGGTTTACGTCAGCTCCAATGTATTTGGATCCCATGACGATAAACGCGCCACCATAGGCTTTGCGAGTCACAAGAGTGACCATCGGCACTGAGGCTTCACCGTATGCGTAAAGTAATTTGGCTCCGCGTCGAATAATTCCATTCCATTCTTGTTCCGTTCCAGGCAAGAACCCTGGAACATCCACGAGAGTCACAATCGGAATACTGAAAGCGTCACAAAAGCGCAAGAAACGAGCGGCCTTTTCACTTGAATCAATGTCGAGTGTTCCAGCTAATTGCTGCGGTTGGCTCGCGATGATTCCCACGGAGTGGCCTTCGATGCGCCCGAAGCCGACGACAATATTGGGTGCGAACAGGGCGTGAACTTCTAAGAATTCCCCTTCGTCTAAAAGCGCCTGAACCAAAATTTTCATGTCGTACGGTTGATTAGGGCTGTCGGGAATCAGCGTGTCGAGTTCAAGGTCCGTGCTTTTCTTATCCAAAGTTTCTGTTGACGGGAGAATCGGAGCGCCGTCCATATTGTTGCTGGGCAAGTAGGAGAGCAACGCCTTCACGTAATCAAGCGCATCTGCTTCATTTTCGGCGAGGTAATGTGAATTTCCGGTACGTGCGTTGTGGGTGTGCGCTCCACCAAGTTCTTCCATACCGACTTCTTCACCGGTAACGGTCTTAATGACATCGGGACCGGTAATAAACATATGAGAAGTCTCATTCACCATGACTGTGAAATCGGTGAGAGCAGGGGAGTAAGCCGCGCCTCCGGCACAAGGACCGAGGATCAAAGAAATTTGCGGAATAACACCAGATGATCGCGTGTTGAGGCGAAAGATCTTGCCATAACCACTTAAGGAAGCGACGCCCTCTTGAATTCGCGCTCCACCTGAATCGTTAATTCCGATGAGGGGTATGCCGTTCTTAAGGGCAAATTCAGCAATCTTGACGATTTTCTCACCGAAAACTTCGCCGAGACTTCCACCCATTACGGTGAAATCTTCGGAGTAGAGCGCCACATTGCGCCCGTCAATGGTTCCGTAGCCAATGATTACGCCATCTCCATACGGTCGATTTTTTTCCATTCCAAATCCAGTGGCTCGATGCCGAGCAAATTCATCGAGCTCCGTGAATGAGCCCTCGTCGAGGAGAGCATTAATGCGCTCGCGCGCAGTCATTTTTCCTTTGGCATGCTGTTTTTCAATCGCTCTAGCCGAACCGGCATGGACGGCCTCGTCCAAGCGGTCGCGCAGGTCCTGAATTTTTCCGGAAGTTGTGTGCAGATCACGGCTCATACCCCTACGGTACTAGTCGTGAGCCCCTTAGGTCTGCCCCTCAATGAAGATGAGATAAACAACGCCTTCTCCAAGAGTTACTGGCGGGTACACGTAGTTGAAGAGACTGGCTCAACGCAAACCGACTTGTCCAACATTGTACGCGCTGGTAATGCTGATCATGGCCATGTCCTTGTCACAGAATATCAATCTGCTGGACGTGGCAGATTAGATCGAAAATTTGAGGCGCCTCCGCGATCTTCCTTGCTCTTTTCTTTTTTTGTATCAACGAAGTCTGATGCAGTCGAATGGGGATGGTTGCCGCTACTGGCTGGTCAATCAGTGATACGTGCAATGTCTGAAATCTTTGGTCAAAAAGTTGAAGGTCGGCTTTCACTTAAATGGCCTAATGATGTTTTGCTAAATGGGAAGAAAGTCTCGGGAATATTGTCAGAGCGCGTCGAAGGTGGCGCCATAATTGGGATTGGGTTAAATGTCATTACTCCGCGCGATGAGTTGGGTTTTGATAACGCAACGTCTTTGTGGATTGAAGGGTTCCAACTGACAGCCAGAGATCAGCTTCTAATCGAAATTCTGAATTCGTTTGCCGATTTTTTTACAAAGTGGGAGAAGAAGGATCCTGCCCTATTGGAAGAGTATCTATCCGTTTCTTCAACAATCGGTAAAAGAGTACGGATCGAAACACCGGATGGTTTTTGGTTCGAGGAAAGCGCGGTTGGCATTGATACATCTGGAGCACTTGTTATGGTGGACGGAACCCTTGTTACCGTTGGCGATGTCGTTCATTTACGTCAGATCTAGAGGGAAAGAATGAGAGAAAATTTTCCGAGCCTCGGTCTTCTTAACGATGGATACCAAGCCAAAGCTCTTACTCTTTCGGCAATCCGCCTCGGCATCACTGTTGACATTTATCGGGGTAAATTGAGAGATTCAGAAGAACTAGATAATTTTGTTCAATCTTCTGATCTTGTGACACAGATTGGTGACGAAGTCCCCATCTCGCTCTTGCGCAACCTGCAGGCAAAGGGAAATCTCGTACGCCCTTCTCCAGAATTACGAAGTTTTGGGAAACCTAAAGAATCGAATGTACAAATTTTGGTGGCGCGATCACCACACGGTCAAGCTTCTACTTGGAGACCAATGGATGTGATTCAGCATGGTCAAGGAATTGTTCTTTCAACTAACGCCGGAAATTCGGAATATGTTCAGAATATTGCTTTGTCTTATGCCAAGGAGATCCAGTTGATTGGCGTTGCTCTTTTCGGGATGAACACGGCAGGCACGGCGCCATCAATAGATTCAATGGTGATTGGCCCGACACTTTGGGGAGAGTGGAGTTCGGTTGGAGCCAGAACCAGCCAGTATGAACAGCACTTACGGGCACTTTTCGATTTACCCCTAGGAGATACGCAAACGCTTTCCCGAAATGTAGTTACGGGGTTTTTTGCTGGTAAAGCGGGCGCGAATCTCTATCGACCGTACCTTCACCTCATGGCTCGTAATCCGGACCTAAAATTCGAACAGTACGGTTCAGAGTTAGAAAGCTTTCGAGGTCAGGTCACGGCTCATGGCAAAGTTCTTCTAGACTTGAACTCAACAATTGAACACGCCCTTGATTTTATGAACGGAGTCATCGATGAGTGAAGCAACGGTAGCGATCGTGATGGGCTCAGATTCGGATTGGCCGATTATGGAAGAAGCGGCAAAAGTTCTGGACTCATTCGGGATCACTTATTCTGCTCAGGTAATATCAGCACACCGGATGCCACTGGAAACCGTTGAATTCGCGCAAAGCGCTCTTGCAAATGGAATAAAGGTAATTATCGCTGGAGCCGGTGGAGCCGCCGCACTTCCAGGAGTCATTGCGGCGCTTACTCCACTGCCAGTAATTGGAGTTCCTATCGCTTTGAAAGTGCTCGACGGGATGGACTCATTGCTTTCGATAGTGCAAATGCCTTCCGGCATTCCAGTTGCAACGGTTGGGGTCGGAGCTGCAAAAAATGCCGGCTTGCTTGCCGCACGCATGTTGGGAATTTCTAATTCTGAAATTTCAGAAAAAATCGTAAGCAATATGGCTCAAATACATGATGAGGCAAAAGCAAAAGGGGAAAACCTTAAGGCCAGACGAAGTCAGAAGACAGGCTTTTAGTTTCGGCGTTTTCCATATTCGATCGCTGGACATCGATCCATCACCGCAAGAAGTCCGGCTGCCTTGGCTCGAGCCAAACCGTCTTCATCAATCACTCCAAGTTGTAGCCAGAGGGCCTTTGCTCCGATTTCGATCGCTTCATCGATGACCGCTCCGACCAAATCTGAATTTACAAAACAATCGACGACATCGACGGGAAAGGGAATTTCTTTTAGGGATTTGTAGCCAGTTTCATAATGTACGGATTCACCTTTGGGATGCACCGGTACGAC
>JAPLBP010000075.1:0-6786 GCA_026392695.1 Actinomycetota bacterium
TTGGCGCGGAATTCCACTTGTGTCCAGCGCGAAGAAGCCACGCCAAAGACAGATATTTCTAGTTCGCCTGCTTCTTCCATTTGATAGAGAGCGGGGAATAACTTCTTGCGAGCCAAATCTCCCGTCGCTCCGAAGAGCACTAATGCATCAGCGCGCATTTCCTAGGCTTTCTTGGGGTGCTCGTTATGGCCCCCGAATTTGTATCGCATCGCATTAAGAACCTTATTCGAGAAGTCATCATTGTCACGGGAGGCAAAACGCGAATACAACGCGGCGCTGAGCACCGGCGCCGGAATTCCGGTCTCAAGTGCTGCCTGAACTGTCCAACGTCCTTCACCACTATCGCTAACAGAGGATGAGTATTCATCGAGCGAAGGATTTTCATGAAGGGCTTGAGCGGTTAGATCAAGCAACCAGGAGGCCACAACGCTTCCTCGGCGCCAGACTTGCGTAATCTCTTGTATGTCCAATTCGTAGGAAGGATCGGCGTCTTTTGCAGCTTCAAGAATTCCGAGCCCCTCAGCAAAAGCCGCCATCATTCCGTATTCAATTCCATTGTGAATCATTTTTACGTAGTGACCAGAACCAACAGGTCCGCAATGTAGGAAGCCCTGTTCGGAATCCGTTGGCTCACCAACGAGACCAGGCGTTCTCTCTGCGCTTTGAAATCCAGGCGCAAGAGCAACAAACAAAGGCCTTAAATTTTCAACAACGTCTGCCTCACCACCGATCATGAGGCTATATCCGCGCTCGAGTCCGTAGACGCCACCACTAGTTCCTACATCAACAAAATTAATCCCTTTGAGAGCAAGCAGCCGAGCATTATTGACATCATCCTTGTAATGGCTGTTCCCACCATCGATAATCGTGTCGCCAGGCTGCAAAAGCGATGACAATTCTTCGATTGTTTTATTAGTAACTGAGGATGGCACCATTACCCAAATCGTCCGAGGCGCAGGAATCTTCTCAACCATTTCGAGGTAACTGCTCGAACCAACCGCTCCCTCTTTCTCAAGCGAATCCACTGCCGCGGGGTTCACGTCGAACACCACCGATGAAATGCCGCTAACGAGAAGGCGTCTAACAATATTTGCACCCATGCGACCCAAGCCGACCATGCCAAAGTTAACGTGCTGGTTTGCAGACATCATTTACCTCGCCTTTCCCTGCTCATCGTGCAAGCGCAATTCTAATGGCTCTCATCGGCTGGCGAGGAATTACCGTCAATGAAGACCAATGTCTCCTGACGAGCGCTAACGTGATTGACTGGTAAATGCAGATCGTTGGCACGGATTCCATTTACGACATCTCTTTTGTTTTCACCGCAGGCTAGTAACCAGACCCGTTGGGAAGAATTTATCTTTCCCATGGAAAGGCTCACTCTCACCGCCGGTGGTTTTGGGCTGTTGAGTACTGCAATGGCACTCCTGCTTTCTTCTTCGTCCCATATGTCAGGAAATAGCGATCCGACATGTCCGTCCGGCCCCACGCCCACAATTGCGAGATCGATTTCAATGCCATGAAGGTCCGCGTTGTATCTTTTCGCAGCAGTTTCCACATCCTGAACATCTTCAGGCGATAGAACCGGATGAAGATGAATTCTGGTCGTCAGATCTAGATTGGTCCTGAGCGCAAAATCATTCCTTTCTTCGAGGCTCATCGTTAAATTCTTGGGCCAAAACTGAGGACAACAAATTCCCCGTTCGCCCTCCCGTGAGTGCTAAATGAAAAACTCCACCCTTTTCCAATTTGTCTTGGATAATTTCAAGCGCCATAGTGGATATTTTCTTAACACTTGCGAGCTCATCTTCCGAGAAAACAAAACTTGCAGTCGTCATTGAGAAAATCTCTTTTCAAATTCCTCGCGTGACATTTCGTAGATATCTTCTGGACCATCCTCTTCGTCAATTTGTTGCCCCACCAAAGTAAATCCCAATCTTTTAATGACTGCGATTGACGGGGCATTAGTAGGACTTACTGTGTATCTCAGAGTTTTAACTTCCGGACTATTCAGAGCCCATTTCCACATTCCCAGAAGCGCTTCCTTCGCAAAACCTTGATTGTGGAATTGAGACTGGATCCCCAAACCAATTTCTATCATTCCAAAGGTATCGGGAACGCCATGAAAACTTGTGCTGCCAATTATTTCTCCACTTTCTTTCAACGCTATCCAGCGCACAAACCACTTATTGGTGCGTGGGTTCTCCTTCACTTGAGGAACACGCCAATGTAAGGGTCCTTTATCATCCATGAGTTGGCGATAAGGATTCGTAAATGGTTTTCCCTCGTAAATCGACAAGTCCTCTGGGTCCTCAAAGAGGGTAATCAGGTCTAGGGGGCAGATGTGATGCAGCTCTAAACGTGGTGTCTCGATAATCGTCTCTTCAGAAGTCCATTCATTCACGCTTAACTCTAACTTGCCCTCAAGAGCGGAAGCGAGAGATAGATATATAGTTTTGTCTTATGAATCAGAAGATTCCTTCGCTGCGACTTGTAGTTTTGCTGACCTCGGAAACGGCATTCCTAGAGGTCAATGGAGTGCCCAGCGTAATCCGCGCCATCGAGGGACTTCGCGTCTTCTGGCCAACATTGCCGTTAACGATTGTCGTTTCACCTGAATTTTCCTCAGCGCTGTACACACTCCTGCAAGAGCACCGGGTGTCCCATGAAATGCTTCTTTGCAACCCGAGTGATTCCAGGGAATTGCTCGAAGCTCTGCTTTCCGAGTCCGCGCAATTCGAAGGCGTCATCATTCACGACGCTTCACGACCCCTCACCCATCCCGAATTACTCGTCCGACTTATGGGGGCATTTAAATCGGGCGTCGATGCAGTGAGACCCTCAATTGCTTTTACAGAGACTCTTAAAATTGTTAAACCGGATGGCGTCATACGTGAGACTCTCGATCGAACTTCGGTCAAGCACATCTCCTCTCCAGAGATCATTCGGACTTCGGCTTTTGCTACGCAAACTCAGCACCGTAGTGGAGAGCTGGGCGGATGGTTCGTTCCGCTAAAGAAGGGATCTCAAATCGAGCACATTGAAGGAGCACCTGAAGGGCTAAGAATAAATTCGGAGGCCGAACGGGATCTGTTGGAATCTTTCTTACACTGGAAACAACTCAACGTCTAAAGCTATTTGAAAAGTTCCTTTATTTCATCCCAAATCTTGCGCGGTTGTTCAATGGTCTTCTTTGGAAAACTCCAAAAGACCGCAACAGGAGATCGCCAGAAACGCTTCCACAATCTTCCTGGTTTGGTGAGGATTCGGTTTTCCAAATCCTTTACGTATTGAATTCGAAGATCACCAGGCTCATGCTTCACTTGAGTTTGACAAGTCTGACATGTAGTCGAAACGAGTAAACGCCCCGCATAAACCAAAGTGTGAAGTGTCTCTTGATCGCAATGAGCACAGTGAAGTTCGGCAGTCATTATTACTCTGCTCATTCTTTGTACCCCCGCATCTCAAGTACGTGCTCGGCGATTACTAAATCTTGCGGATACGTTATTTTAACATTGTGCACTTCCCCTGCGACAGCAATGTTGTCGATATCGGGAAAGTACCTCTCCATACAGGCCGAAGTATCGGTCCCCACGAAGTTATCGCTATTAGCTCGACGATACGCCTCCAACAATTCTTTGGCGCGAAAGGCTTGGGGGGTTTGCACCCGCATAATGCGTTCGTCTTGTCTCAAATCAATCTCTAAAGGGTCCACATTTATCGCAGGAAGCGCACCTCCGTGACGATGAGCGGTTAAAGCCACTTCGTAAAACAATTTGCTCGTCGCCAAAGGACGGGCACCGTCGTGGATTATGACTACGTCAATCTCTCCGGATTCAATAGTTGAGGCAAGGTGCATCAGTGCGCTGTATTCGGAGTCGTGGCGAGTCTCCCCACCATGCACAAGCTCCACCTTTATTCCGGATGCTTCTCTCGTGATTACTTGATTAGCCAATGCGGCATCCAAAGGATTGATTACCAATATCGCACGGCATCGAGGAAAACTTTTGACTGCATTTGTGAGGCTTCGCGAGATAATTCGTCGGCCACTAAGAGGAAGCCATACTTTATTGGTGGCATGACCAAAACGAGAGCCACTTCCCGCTGCTAAAACGATCACAGCGACTTTCAACTTTTCCTTCACGGACCTATTCTGCCAGTTTGAAGTGCTTCTTGGATCGTGCCTCGGAATGTGGAAGACTTAAAAAATGGCGGTCTCCAAGTGGCTCATGCGTAGAACATTCGATGAGGCTGCGTCGAAAGCAGAGGCGCTAAAAGCTGCCGCCGAAATCAAGAAGAACAAGAATTCTGGGCTCTTCACGCCATCCCAAGAGAACTTACGACGTGAATTAGGGCTAGGAAATCAAGTTGGAATTGAAGGCCACGTGTGTTGCACGTGCGATCAAATTAAAACGCAAATGAGACCGTCTAGATCTCATTTGCGCATAAGGATTCGCAATAGTTAGCCAGCTGCGTAGGTAAGTCCTAAATTGTCTTGCATCCGCCTGAGTTGGACTATCAAACTCTTCTCATTGAGTTGTACGTGATCGTAAGTAATCAAATCACCCACCTTGATGGCTTTTTGCACGATTGCACCTTGGATAAGTCCAATAGGAACTAGGTTGTCTCGCTTTGCATCCTTGGCTATATCGGAATAGCCGCGCACTGTGTAGCCACCAATCCCGTCGATCACATCGCCTGGATTCATATCTTTCTTGGCCATTGTGCAAACCTCGGCTTGCAAATGAGGCGCATACAAAGAAGATTCGCGATCAAGTACAGCGCGGGCAACCGAAAGAGGTGCCTCAACAGATGCCAAGTGAAAGGGGCGATATAAGGCAAAATAGGGGCCAGAACCCATTCCCAAATAACTCATCTCATGATTGATATAAGCCGCATCTGTGCGAACGATGACGAAAACCCCCGGTGCGACATCGCCCATGCAATAGTCAACAACTCCAGGTCGGTCTAGCACGCCACCATCTGCCTGCAAGGAAAACACGTTCTGCAAAGTCTTAACTGTCGCCTGCGGACCATACATTCCTCGCTTGGAGAGCTCTAATCCCGTCGTGTTTGCCAGAGCCGCCATTTCAATCATCGTTTTCGAACCATCAGTAAAAGAACAAAGCATTTTAGGATTCATCTGCTTTGCCAAGGCACGATCCTTAACCGTGTCTGGGGTACTCAAAGGCTCGAAGGGATTGTTCTTGCCCTTGCCTGCAGCAACAATTTCAAATTGAAGATCTCGCGCAAAATCAACGAGTACTTTTGCCTCTACAGGCTCATCGCCGTGGCAAACCGTATAAACCGCTCCGCCGAGTTGTGCAGTCTTGTGTAGCAACGGACCAATAGTTACATCCATCTCCACATTCAGAACGGCAACATCCTTCTTTGCTAGAAGGCATGCGTATGTCACACGAGCACCTATATCTGGCACACCAGTTGCTTCTACGACAACGTCGAAGGGAAGCTCCGCAATGAATTCAGTAGTTGTTGTTCCGGCTGCCTTCCCTGCCTCCATGGCGTCGATCAGGATTTTAGGATCAGTACTAATAACAACATCTCTAATTCCAATGTCATTAAAAAGGGCTCGTATGCGATCCGCGTCAATGTCTACAACGAGGGCGAGTGCAAGACCTGGCATTCGCGATATCTGCCCGCCGAATCCACGTCCCATTTGTCCAGCACCAACAATTGCTACACGAACATCTCGTCCCAAAACTTTCGCATGATTTTCAAGCCGTTGTGAGTATGCCATTTTGTCAGCACTCGATTCGTTTTTAGTCTTTCGCGATTACTTGAAGTCTATCCCCGACTTTAACCATGGGCAATTCTCGAAGCTCAACATTGACGTCACCAGGTAGTTCGGCAACGTCACATCCGTTCGCCTTTAAATCCAGGTGGCCTAAGTTTAACAAATTGTCGCTGGCCACATCCCCAACAGCAAGCACCGTAAAGTGATCATCATTGAGGGCAATTGTGTCGCCAACTATTGGCGCACGTTTGTGATCGTCAACTTTGTGCAGAATGGAAAACTCATGGAGCTCCTCTGGCGCGTTCTCGCCGAACCAAACAAGAATTCCTTGTTCGCGAAAATCGGGCACGAGCGCGCCAACCGCCGTAACTGTCGATGAATAAACTACTTCGGACAATGGAATTTAAACTTCTTTTATTTGATCAGCTTTTACGCCAGAGACAAATAATTCTTTTGTAATAAACATCGCAAGTGGACCAGCTGGACTTGTCGCATGAATATCAACAGTCAGAACTTTCTTCATTGGATATACACCAACTCGGGCCGTTCCTCCGCAGTCAATAACTGCGACGGCAATCTTGTCAAAAGGAACGCTGCTCTTAAAGCCATCGAAAGGAGTGCCACCAGTGAGCTCTGCAATTCGGGCTGCGACAGGGTGAATTCCTCCGCCAGTGACGGAATAAATATAAGGACGATCGTCCGTTGGAGTGATCACCAAAGGTCCGCCCCATCCACCCTTACCGGCTTCAATCTTTACACTCTTGTAATTTCCCATTGCAGCGTTCTCCTTATAGTTGTTTTTAAGAGATTTTCCTGTGGCAAAACCAATTATCCATCTGGAAATTTGTGATGAGTGCGGGAACCTGAGTTCCCGCACTCACACACAAACTTACCTTTGTACTACTTGCTTGCGGTGTAGAGGCCGAAGGATGCGAAATACGCAATGACGACCGATAGTGGACCAGTGATCAAGCGAGAGAAGAGAACCGCTGGAACACCTATTTCAACGGTCTCAGGCTCGGCTTCACCAA
>JAPLBP010000075.1:6820-15084 GCA_026392695.1 Actinomycetota bacterium
AACCTGTGGGTTGATAGCAAACAACGCTGGCAATGAATACTGGGCTGGGATATTTCCCTTTCCAATTTCCACGCCAAGAAGCGTTCCGACGATTTGCGCAATAACCGCACCAGGTCCAAGCAGTGGCGACAATAGTGGGATTGCACAAACGATCGAGATAAGGAGCAATCCAGGCAGCGATGAAGCTGAGCCCTTGATTCCCTTAGCAATCCATTCACCGATACCGGTGGTAAGGATGAGGCCGATGATGAACGAGATGAACGCCATAAATGGAATGACGTTTCGGATTACCGTGTCAACAGAATCGCGACCTGCTTGGTACAAAGTACCAACCACGCCACCAACTGCACGACCGATTTTTACTACGAGTGCTGTTAATCCGTCCATGTGTTAGGCCGCCTTCTCTGCTCGTGACATCAGTTTCTCTGTAATCGCTTCGGTGACAATTCCGCGAATGAAGATAACAACTAGACCAACTAGCAAGTAACGCACTGTATCCCAATTGCTGAATACCGGTTGCGATACCCAAATACACGAAAAGTTCCCCAGGATTTGCGTGAGGGAAAATTCCTAGAATTGGGTGTACGAAAGACACTGCGGAGTCGTAGAACGCTGGCTTTAAGCGCTCCGGTAAGAATCTACCCATTGTGTATGCCATTGGATTGGTCAACATGAAAACCGAAACGAAGGGAAGAATGATGTAGCGAACTGGGTAGTACTGAATTCCAGGACGCGCCGCAATCAATCCAAGGTTTTCGATCTTCTCTGCACCAATCAAACGTACGAGAGCGTTCACTGCAGTCAACAAGACGATCAGAGTTGGAAGAATTCCGCCCATAAGTGAGAGAAGAACCGATCCACCTTTATTGAAGACTTTAATAAAGTCTTCAGCCGCAGTTGCCAACGCGCCAAGAAAGCCCGTTGGTTTATCAACTGTAGCAGCGGCTGCGTACGCAACCATTCCACTAACTATCACTTCACCCTCCTCAAGGATAAAGGCCGCACGAGCGGCGAATGAATTGGTCCGGTGATTTTAATTTTCCCGGCCCGTTTTTTCTCCCTGTTCCAACCGAGATAGATGATCTTTGATGTGTTGCGCTGACATAACCGCTGCCTCACGCACTTTCCTTTTTTCATCCACCCCCACTCGATTCCCCGAGATAATGTCGTCCAGTGAGAAACCTATGTAGTTACTTAGCTTTCTTGATTGCGCGAAGACTGTGAAGCCCTTAAGGACCAGTGCGTCAACCACAATTTCGTTTTCGTCTACCGTCACGGCAACAAAAGCGCGACCGCCTCTATATCTTTTTCCACCTAATCCAACCGCGCAGGTGCCTTGCATTCGAAGCGCCTTTAGATCGGCCTGGAAACGCTTCGCTTGCATATAGGCCAAAGCCAATTGAGCAACCCACATTGCGGCAACTACCAAAAGGAGCTTGTACATATAACTCATGCGCTTCGAACCGCCTTCATTTTTGTTGTGAGTCGAAGCACCTCAGTTGCACATGCAACGTCAGTAACTAGGGTTCGAATGAGTCCTGCTCTTGCCGCGCCGAGAACGCCTTGCGCTTTATCCGTCCCCGCAGCAACACCGATGACTTGAGGGATGCTTGCGATTTCAGAAAGAGTTAATCCAACAACTCGATTATCCATCTCGCTACTTACCGACTGTCCCTCACTGTCGTAGAAACGGGCGGATATATCTCCCGCGTAATTCTTTTCCACTTGTGAATGTTGTGACGGCGTCAGGTTGAACTGGCGAAGCACTTCTTCACTTGACGGCGATCCGTTCGAGCCGATCCCCACTAACGCAATATTCGCGTTCCTCGAAAGCTCAAGCCCTTTTGAAATTGACTCTTCGTTGAGCAAGGTATTACGGGTTCTGGCGTTGCTGACGACTGCTGGGGTGAGAAGGGGGATGAATTGAGCATGCAGGTTTTGTGCAAGCGTTCTTCCAAGTTCCTCGGCGCTGACAGAAGTCGCGATTGATGCCAATCCGCCCATAAGTTGGGTGACCTTGAGTCCGGCAAGTGATTCATTTTCGACCTCTACCACAGTTGCTTCCACTCCCCGTCCCCACGAAATTGCAATAGTTGAGTTTGGCTTGAGCGCGCGAGTCAGGGCTGCTGCAGCGGCACGGCCAACCGAGGTGAGTGTTGTTTCAGATCTGTCAGTTCCAATGACTTGAACATCATGAATTCCAAGCAATTTCTTCAACTGTCCCGAGAGTGAGTCGTGCCGCGTAATTGGTGCGACGATCTTTATCTGAACGAAGCCAAGTCTTTTAGCATCGGAAAGCATCCGCGAAATATTAGATCTAGAAGTTCCAAGCACTCCCGCTATCTGATCTTGAGACTTTCCTTTTTCGTAATAGAGCCGTGCGGCACGAAGAATCAACTCCGTATCGCGTGGTTTCACTATCGTCACATCCGTTCAGTCGGTGAACATTGGAGTCAGTGTGCTACCGGTCACAACTTATTGCAAGGATAAATGAGCCAATTTTCGATAAATCTTTAACTACTCCGCGCATAAGTTACTGGCCAGTTCGGATTATTGGCACACCTCAAAGTCCAAGCGCTGTCACGTTTCCCAAATGTTCTCGCGCTAAACGCTTTGCGCTTTTTGCTGTACTCCCCGTAAGTGCAGCTTGTGCTGCTTGCTTCATATTTGCTGATGACAAGGAAGTCACCGCGATGGCAACATCTTCAAGGGCGCCGACGTTGCACGAAAGGCTCGTGATTCCCAATCCAATAAGAACGGCCGCAAGTGCTGGGTCGGAAGCAGCCTCACCACAAACGCCCACTGGGCAATTATTTGCTTTGCCTGCCTGCGCTACGGCGTGTATGGCACGTAATAACGCCGGTTGCCATGGATCATTGAAATGAGCCAATCCCGCCGACTCTCGATCGGCTGCATGAAGATATTGACCCAGATCATTTGTTCCAATTGAAAGAAAATCCGCGGCGGTAGAAATTTCGTTTGCAAGCATCACGGCAGAGGGAACTTCAATCATCACGCCCGCCGTTTTTAGACCGAAACTCTTTGCCAGCGCCACAAAATTTTCGGCTTCCTCCGGAAGTGAAATCATCGGAGCCATGACCCATACCTCGGCACCCGAGGAAACTTCGGCTTGCGCAATGGCCTCAAGCTGATCTTTAAGCAGTGATTCATGCATTAGTGATGTCCGATATCCCCGAACTCCTAATGCGGGGTTGGGTTCTTGATCAAAATTCAGAAATGCCATTGGCTTATCCGCGCCAGCATCCAAGGTTCGAATAACAACTTTCTTATCCCGAAAAGGTGCAAACATCGCCGTGTAAATTTCACTTTGTTCGTTAGTGCTTGGCGGAGTCTGTCGATCAAGGTAGAGCAATTCAGTTCGAAGCAATCCGATTCCATCCGCTCCGGCGGCAATGGCGTTGGCTACATCTTCAACTCTTCCAATATTTGCATATATAGATATTGGAACGCCATCGATGGTCGCATAAGAACCTTTAGTGCGAACCGCTCTCTTCTCCCGTCGCAAACGAATTGCGGAGGTCACGGATTCCAATTCCCGGACCAAATCATCAGTCGGATCGAATGTCACCGATCCTTCGCGAGCATCCACAGAAGTAGAGCTCCACGACATGCGACGACGGCAGGAATGCCCAAGGTTCGCGCGATGATCGCCGTGTGACTCGTGGGACCACCTTCTTCGGTAACAATGGCGCTCACTTGATCTGGAGTTAAGTCGATCGTGTCAGCGGGCGAAAGATCTCTTGCAATTAAGATAAACGGCTCATTAAAACGCGGAATTTCCGGATAATCGACGCCGGTGAGGACACAAGCAATTCGATCCCGAATATTAGAAACATCCGCTGCTCGCTCTGCTAAATAGCCCCCTGCTTCGATAAGTAGCGCAGCGAAAACTTCGCTAGCGTCCCAAATGGCGAGTTCGGCGGTATTTCCCTTGCGAATCAGTGACTCTGCTGTAGATATGAGAGCGCTATCTTGGGCAATCTCGCTGGAGGCGTACAAGATCTCTTGTGCCTCACCGTTTGCACGATGGGCCCTTTCTAGAAGCTGCTCAGAAACTGAAGTCACTGCCTCGTGAAGCTTTTTGATTTCCTCTTCTGCGCTCAACGCTGACAGGGTAGAGGCGGGTTTCGAAATTGCGGTTGGCATAACATAGAAATTACAAACAGAGGCGCCAGTGCTCGCGGAGATTCCGAAAATCGTTTTCACTTACACCCCCTGCTTAAAGCGAGTTAATCAATTGGTCGAGCAACGCGGCCGCTTCTAGAGCATCACAGTATCGGAGATCCACCGTCAGGCTTATTTCCGATTCGCCAAAAGATGCGTGTGGCGCACCCACGGCTAGTGCGGTCGTGTGAGAGGGAAGCAACAAAGGAATCGCTGAACTTATGCGTGAGTGAGAAAGGTCAAAAATGGATGTGGTCGCACCGCTCAACATTTCAACCGGGACTTTCCCTAGAGACGCTTTTTCCCTCGTCTGTTTAATCCAGACTAGGAGATCGTCTCCGCCGCGTAGATCGGGATCCGCGAAGACCGGGAGGGCAAGACCGTATTTCGATTCCATAATGAGCGCTACACCCACTGCTGAATGGGCTTTTTCTGTAACGGTTGAGATATTGAAATGATGATTTTGTCGAAGAATACGAGCCCATGTCGAGACTAAATGAGCACATCCGTGCTCAATCGAATCTGTCGTGTGAGTACTGAACCGAGAAAGAGTTATTTGCGGAATGGATCGAGACTTTTCTATAGCTGCGGCCACCATTTTTCTATTGGCTGCCTTGCGAACATCGTTTGATCCAGCGATATGTGAGTTTGAAATATCCTCATGGGTAATCGTTCCAAAAGGTCCGCTAGCCGCAACAGATGCAAGATCTATTCCCCGAGCCTTTGCTAATTCTCGAGCTTTAGGGACAGCTTTAATATTCTCGTGAGAATTGATTTGTTGAGTTTCAACGATCGGCACAACTGCTGCTGGTTCGGTTGCAACCTCCGTCAAGGGTTCAGTGGAATTAAAATCAAAACTCATGACTTGTGTTTCTGTCAGCAGGATTAGGACGGGTGCCCCAACAACCATGCTGGATCCAACTTGACCCACTATCTCCTTCACCACGCCATCAGCAGGAGACTCAACTTCCATGTCAATCTTGTCGGTCGCGACATCGAAAAGTACGTCACCAGACTTAACGACATCACCTATGCCAACGCGTAGACCAAGTAACTCACCTTCCTCCATGGTCATGCTCATTTTCGGCATAATCACGGCATATTCGAAGTTACTCATCGCCAGTCTGCCACGATCTCACGCGCTTTCTTAACGATATCTTCAACCTGTGGCACTGCCGCTTTTTCTAATTGCGGCGCATAAGGAATCGGAATATTCATGCCAGCCAATCGAGCCACAGGTGCAATGAGGGAACCAAGAGAAGGTCCTGTTACAACTTTTGCAATAACTTCATTGAGGAAGCCTCCATGTTCTGGTGCTTCTTGAACGACCATCAGTCGACCCGTCTTTTCGAGTGAGGCATATACAGGATTCATATCCAGTGGCGAAATGGTTCTGGGATCAATGATGGTAAGTAAGACGCCTTCTTTTTCAAGAAGATCAGCCGCTGCCATAGCGCGCGAAACCATAATGCCTGTAGCTACAACCGTCAGATCTTTACCTTCACGAAGTACGCGAGAGACCCCTAGAGGAATTCGATAGGCACCTTCTGGAACTTCTTCTCTGCCCGCCACCTTATAGAGCAACTTATGCTCCATGAATATAACGGGGTTCGGATCATCAATGGAAGCAAGTAATAATCCTTTTGCCTCATAAGGTGAGGATGGGATCACCACTTTTAGACCGGGTACGTTGGCAAACCAGCCTTCAAGACTTTGCGAATGTTGGGCAGCTGCGCCAGTGCCGGATCCAGCAGCGGCTCTCAACACCAAAGGAACATGAAGTCCTCCGCCAACCATGAAGTGTATTTTGGCGGCCTGATTAACGATCTGATCCATTGCCTGAGCTGTGAAATCTGAAAACTGTATTTCAACTATTGGACGCATACCTGAAAGGGCAGCACCAACCGCGGCGCCCACAATTCCTAATTCGGAAATAGGAGTATCTCTAACCCTTTCACTTCCAAATCGATGATAGAGATCTCCAGTTACACCGAAGGCTCCCCCGTAAATTCCTATATCTTCGCCGAGAATAAATACCTCGGGACGTTCCTCCATTGCGATAGCCATCGCTTCGCGAAGCGCTTCCGACATAGTGAGCATGCGATCGGTCATGCGGAAACCTCAACTGAATCCGCAGTTTTAAAGACGGCAGCGAGGAGCCCAGCAGGGTCCGCCGGCACGCCCTTCATGGCTTCATTTACCGCATGAATTACTTGCGAGGTGGCTTCAGCATGAACTGCCGCAATTTCCTCATCATTCATTAGGTTTTTTTCTCGAACGACATGTTCAAAAAAAAGTATGGGGTCCTTCTTTTTCCATTCATCAATCTCTTCTTTGGTTCGGTATAAATTCTTATCAGAGCGAGAATGTCCTTTCCACCGATATGTAACACACTCGACAATCGTCGGACCATCCCCAGCCCTCGCCCGATCAACTGCACTCTGGGTAGCCGCATAAACAGCCGCAACATCATTTCCATCAACAGTAATTCCCGGAATTCCATATCCAAGACCACGCTCTGCCAGAGTTTTAATTGCAAAAGCAAGATGAGTAGAAGAACTCATTCCGTAACCATTGTTCTCGCACACGAGGACTACTGGAAGTTTCCATATCGCGGCTAGATTTGCGGCTTCGTGAAATGCGCCCTCATTCATTGCACCATCACCAAAGAAAGAAACGGCTACCGTTCCTTTCTTCATCATTTTCGAAGCGAGCGCGGCCCCGATAGCAATTGGAATTCCTCCGCCGACAATTCCATTCGCTCCTAGATTTCCTGTGGCGACGTCGGCGATATGCATTGAGCCACCACGTCCGTGGCAATAACCGTTTTCTTTTCCAAGTAGTTCCGCAATCATGCTAGTGAGGTCAGCGCCTTTTGCCACACAATGCCCGTGTCCTCGATGAGTCGAGGTGATCTGATCTTCAAGACGCAAGGCCATGCACACACCCGTCGCGGTCGCTTCTTGACCAATTGATAAATGCATAGTTCCGTGCATCATTCCGCGACCAAAAAGATCCTCGACCGCCTCTTCTAGTCGACGAATTCTTGACATTGTTAGCAGCGCATATCGGGCGTTCTCATGCGAAGCGAGGGGATCTCCTATTTTCAAAGTTGCCGCGGTCATGGGCCTACCTTCACATATGTGCAGATGTCTGAATAGATGTGTATATTAAACACCATATATGAGTAATATGCTCCACATCACTTTCAGGTGATTCTTTTTGAGTAGGAGCTAAGGAATGGAAGAATTTCGCACCGTTGTGGCCTCGCCAGTCGGACTCCATGCACGTCCAGCCTCCCTCTTCTCACGAAGCGCGAAAGAGTCTGGATGCGTCGTACGTTTGGCAAAAATCAGCAACGAAACTACCTCTGAATTTGTCGATGGCACATCGATATTGCGAGTCATGACCTTGGGCGTGAAATTCGGTGATGAAATAGTGGTGCAGGTGGAGGGTGAGAACGAAACAGCGGCGGCTCAATTGCTTCAAAGCCTGGCGGAAAGTGCTGATCATTAACTAATTTGTCCTTTGCGATTGGTTTATGACGACCTTCACCTGTGGGAAACTGCCACTTATGATCTCTACGCAAAGCCTTGAATTACGCGCAGGGGCTCGACTTCTCGTAGCTGGAGTCACGGTTCGAATCAATCACGGTGATCGCATTGGATTTGTGGGTAGAAATGGCGCTGGAAAAAGTACTCTCGCGAAGGTTCTCGCGGGTGAAACGATGCCAGCGGGTGGTCAGGTTCTGCGCAGCGGAGCGATTGGCTATCTCCCCCAAGATCCTCGTACTGGGGATGAGGCAGGTTCCGTCGTAGAGCGAATCCTCTCTGTCCGAGGCTTGGATCAAATAGTCGATCGAATGCGTCAGGCCGAGGAAGCTATGGCAACGGCGGAAGGTGCTGACCTAGAGAATGTAATGAATAGGTATAGCCGTGCCGAAAGTGAGTTCAGCGTTGCTGGAGGATATAGCGCAACTGCCGAAGCTGAAGCTATTGCCACGAGTCTTGGAATTCCTGAAAGACTCTTTGACGAACCCTTGGCCTCGCTCAGCGGTGGACAGCGCCGACGTATCGAAC
>JAPLBP010000004.1 GCA_026392695.1 Actinomycetota bacterium
CCGCCATACTCGCCACGATTAGACACTCTCGAGATTGCAAAAGCGCGTCTCAAAACCATGGAAGAGTTTTCCCCACCGACCGCAATCGCTACAAAATTGCCTGGATGACAATGAAGAACCAATTCTCCGATATTGAGAAGAATCTGATGGTAGGCACCAATTCGTTTATTACTCAGAATGGTGACATCCACTTGTTCGGCGCGTTTATTGATACTTGCCATGATTAAGCCAACCACTCCTGAAGTGATCGAACGCCAAATTCTCCTTCTCGAAGTGCTCTAATTCCAGCAACAGCCGCACTGAAACCTGCTGTCGTTGTGATGCAAGGAATAGATCGCTGAACAGCTGCAGTTCGGATCAACCAACCATCCTGTCGGGTGCCACGACCGACCGGTGTGTTAATCACGAGATCCACATTTCCAGATTCAATGAGATCCACGGCAGTGCTCTCGCCGAAAAGCCCTGGACCTTCAGAATTCTTTCTCACCAATGTTGTCGAAATTCCATGCTCAGAAAAATACTGTGCTGTTCCAGCCGTTGCAATGAGGACGAACCCCATTGCGGCCAATTCTCGAGCCGGTTCAAGTCCTTGCGCCTTGTCTTTGAATAACTTTCACCAAATGTAGAAGCAATTCCCATCACTTCACCAGTTGACCGCATCTCAGGGCCAAGAACTGAATCCACTCCTCGACCATCAGATCTGCGAAATCTGTTCCAAGGAAGAACTGCCTCTTTGACAGAAATCCCGCGCGCAACGCCATCGCCGCTATGTGGCAGCAGTCCTTCTGATCTTAAATTTGCGATTGTCTCTCCCACGGCAATTCGAGCGGCGGCGCGCGCTAAGGAGACCCCGGTTGCTTTGCTCACAAAAGGTACGGTCCGAGAGGCACGTGGATTGGCTTCAAGTACATAAAGAACACCATCGGCGAGTGCAAATTGAATGTTTATCAATCCTCGAACCCCGACCCCCTCAGCAATTTTTAATGTCGCTTCGCGTATTTCAAAGTGGTGCTCGGCGGTAATTGTCATCGAAGGAATAACGCACGCGCTATCTCCGGAATGAATTCCGGCTTCTTCTATGTGCTCCATTACTCCACCGAGGAAAAGCTCTTCGCCGTCATAAAGTGCATCGACATCAATCTCGATTGCGGCATCAAGAAAACGATCTACGAGTACAGGGTGATCAGGAGTGATATCGGTGGCGCGGGTGATGAATCCGGCAAGTGCATGATCGTCGTAGACAATTTCCATACCGCGACCGCCCAATACAAAGGATGGACGCACCAGGACGGGATAACCAATATCGTGGGCGATTTCAATTGCTTCTTGACGCGATGCCGCCATTCCAAATCGAGGAGCGGTGAGTCCAACCTCCGCGAGCATCGAACCAAAAGCACCTCGTTCTTCAGCCATGTTAATTGCTTCAGGACTAGTGCCCAAAATAGTTACTCCCGCGTTCTTCAACGCCCAAGCAAGTCCAAGTGGTGTCTGACCACCCAATTGAGTAATCACTCCCAATACGGGTCCAGCCAATGTTTCGGCATGAATCACTTCCAGAACGTCCTCGAGCGTGAGGGGTTCGAAATATAAACGGTCACTAGTGTCGTAGTCGGTAGAAACCGTCTCAGGGTTGCAGTTGATCATTACAGTTTCAATATCTTGCTGGCGAAGTTCAAATGAAGCGTGTACGCAGGAGTAGTCGAACTCAATCCCCTGGCCAATGCGATTCGGGCCACTTCCAAGAATAATAACTGCAGGTTTTACCCGGCTCCGAACTTCGGTCTCTTCCTCATAGCTCGAGTAATGGTAAGGCGTGAAGGCTTCAAATTCCGCTGCGCAAGTATCTACAGTCTTATATATGGGTCGGATATTCAGATGGTGTCTTAGACGACGGACATCCTCTTCAGTAATTCCCCGTAGAGCGGCAATTTGGATATCTGAAAATCCAAGTCTCTTAGAATCTTTAAGAAGATCCTCAGATAGCTCTCCAGGCGTGGCGATTTCACGTGCTTGGGAGTTGATTGCCTCGATCTGCATCAAGAACCATCTATCAATCTTAGTAATCTCATAAACCTCTTCGAGGTCTGCACCAAACCAAAGGGCCTGCTGAACATCGCGAAGACGATACTCAGTGGGGATTCCAATGGATGTCAGAAGCGCTTTCTTCGTAATTTCGTTAACTTCTTGTGGAAAGTGTAAGGGTGCTTCTTTACGTTCTAAAGAGCGAAGTGCCTTTTGAAGGGCTTCAGGGAACGAGCGACCTATTGCCATCGCTTCCCCGACACTTTTCATTGTGGTAGTCAAACGCGGGTCAGCATCTGGAAACTTTTCAAAAGCGAATCGAGGTGCTTTAACAACCACGTAGTCCAATGTGGGTTCGAAAGAAGCAGGAGTGACTTTCGTAATGTCGTTTTGAATCTCGTCCAACGTATAGCCGATGGCCAATTTAGTCGCGATCTTGGCAATCGGAAAGCCAGTTGCTTTCGAAGCCAGAGCACTTGAACGGGAAACACGAGGATTCATCTCAATAACGATAATTCGGCCACTATTTGGATTTACGGCGAACTGTATATTGCACCCGCCCGTGTCAACCCCAACTTCACGGATAATGTCTAGAGATAGATTGCGTAACTTCTGGAATTCGACATCCGTCAAGGTCATGGCCGGTGCAACGGTAATCGAATCACCAGTATGGACACCCATTGGATCCAAATTCTCAATAGTGCAGACGATCACTACGTTGTCTTTTCGATCCCGCATAACCTCAAGTTCGAACTCTTTCCATCCAATGATGCTCTCTTCTATTAGCACCTCGGATGTAGGGCTGTGCTGAATTCCCGCACCCGCGATCAGCTCCAATTCGTCAACATTGAAGGCAATTCCAGACCCAAGACCACCCATCGTGAATGAAGGGCGGATCACAACGGGAAAATTCAGTAGTTCAGCCGCAACAAAACACTCCTCGAGCGAGTGGCAAATGATGGATTGTGCCGATTCACCACCAACTTTGGCGACAATTTGGCTAAAGAGCTCCCTGTTCTCTCCACGTTGAATTGCAGCGACATCTGCTCCAATTAAACGAACATTAAAACGTTGCAGAACTCCTGCTTCGTGAAGTCCCATAGCTGCATTGAGTGCGGTTTGGCCCCCAAGGGTTGCAAGGAGTGCATCGGGACGTTCCTTCTCGATGATTCGCTCGAGAAACTCCGTCGTGATCGGTTCGATGTATGTAGCATCGGCGAATTCCGGATCGGTCATGATGGTAGCCGGATTCGAATTAACAAGAATGACTCGAATGCCTTCTTCTTTAAGTATTCGACATGCTTGCGTTCCAGAGTAATCAAATTCGCAGGCTTGCCCAATAACAATCGGCCCACTGCCAATAACTAGAACGCTCTTTATGGAAATATCAGCAGGCATTACATACCATCCTTCGACATCATTTCCACAAAGCGATCAAAGAGGTAGGCCGCGTCATGCGGACCCGCTGCGGCCTCCGGATGGTACTGAACACTAAAGGCGGGAATTTCTAACATTCGAATTCCTTCTACCACCCCATCATTGAGGCTAACGTGGCTCACCTCGCCTCTTCCGTAAACTGTCGTGAAAATGTCTTCAACTGGTGCTTGCAGTGCAAATCCGTGGTTATGGGCAGTTATCTCTACCTTTCCAGTGGATCGATCGATAACAGGCTGATTGATTCCGCGATGCCCAAATTGCAATTTATATGTAGTAAAGCCAA
>JAPLBP010000012.1 GCA_026392695.1 Actinomycetota bacterium
CCGTCAACTCCTCCGCCGGATGCTTATTCTCAGATTGCTGACAACCAATTAAACAAACTCGAACGAGGCAAAGACGCGGGTCTTTACAATCAAATAATCAACGTCTGTGAGCAGATTTTTGATGATCCAGAACAGATTCGGAAATTCTCAACAATTATCTCAACAACTGATGGCACTCGATTTTGCACACCGGTTCCCGGGAAAGAACCTCAAAAAGTCTTTTGGTCGTGGTCACCCGAAGGTTTCACGCGAATTGAAGCGAACTTTCCTTATCCAACGTCTTGATATTTCACTTGGCGGCATTGATTGCGCAAAATAGCTATAAATTCAAGTTGTTGTCCCACAGTTGATACCAAAAGATGTACATCTTTCTGCACAAGAAGGTGTACCATATGATTATGGAACTTAGCCGCTTTGAAGTTTTACCCACGAGCCAAGCACGTACAGAACTCTCTGCCACCACCTCGCGGTTTCGCTTGGAAGGGCTACTCTCCCGACCTGTGCTTTTTGGCAGTCATCGAAAAGCAGAAGGGGTCATCATCTCAATGGAGTTATACGAACAACTTCTTCCGGAAATTGAAAAGCTTCAACTCGAACACAAGAATTAGTGGAGAAGATCGGGTTTAAGCTAGAAGACATTGAGTGACGCGGCCAATAAAGTACCGCCACATAGTTCATAGAGAAGTACCCGCGGACATTCTCGCTCTCGGGGAAGATTCCCTTAAGAAACTGGCCTTAACGACGATTCGAAAAGTGCTTACTGGTGAGATCGTTGGCAAGGAACTGGATAACCGCCGAGCAACTGGAGATCTCACTGGTTGCCGAAAAGTCCTATTTGACGTTCGAAGCGATATTCCTCCGCGTTTTCGCCTTGTCTATCGAGAGATGCGCACAGGGGTGGAGATAGTTGCAATTGAGACCATCTCAGTCGGTGATCGTTTCGAGCTCGAGGCATACTTCAATGCAGCGATTCGCATTAAAAACCAAACTGAGAAGCCCAGTTAATTGGGCAAAACAAAGAAACAACGTAGCCCCGAAGGGATTCGAACCCTCGTAGCTGGCTTGAGAAGCCAGAGTCCTAGGCCGCTAGACGACGGGGCCCTAGTGAAGTGCATGCTCGCTAGGAGCACGGTGAAGCATAAGCCCCAACGCTCCCAGTGACCAAAAATGAGCACCCGTCGTCACGCGAAACCGGTGATTACATAGGTATTGCTTCGAAAACCCTTACTCCAGCCTTGTTTGGACATCCCTTTGCAAGTGCGACCGCGGCGTCCATATCGACTGCATTGACGAGTGAATAACCGCCTATGAAGTCGGACCACTCAGTAATGTCTTTGCCACCAGCAGATGTCACGATCTTGCCGCCATTAAATGGATTGCCCATATCAACCACGCTTTGACCAATTGAGGTGAACCATGTCATCCATGCGTCATCTGAATCGGCATCATTGCTGGCGTTATAAATAAATAGAAACTTCTTCATTTTCTCTCCCTAGAAGTGTGGGTCGACTGCGTCTTCCCGATCTTTTCCTTGATTTCTACTGTGTCCGCGTAGTTCGAAAGAGTCTGCGCCCCGCTATCCCAATACGTACGGAATTGATTGAGCCAGGCTTGTACTCCTCGAAGAGAAGTGCGGTTCAAAGTAATGAAATTGACCCGTCCGGATTTCTGTCGAATGATCAGACCCGCACTTTCCAAAACTTTGATGTGCTTGTGAATAGCCGGAAGTGAAAGCCCGCGCAGGCTTGCCAACTGACTAATAGATGAAGGCTGCAGGCCCAAGCTGTAAATGATCTCTCGTCGATGCTCGTTTGCGAGGGCATCAAAAAGTTGATCCAGCTTGTGGGTCGGGATTGCGGCTTTCACAACGGTTAACTTATTGGTTAAGTGTTATTTCGTCAAGAGTCAGCGAATGAATTTTTTGGGAACGTGGATGGGTCATGAATGAGCTATTTGCTGGGGTACCAGGACTCGAACCTAGACTTACTGAACCAGAATCAGCAGGGCTGCCAATTACCCCATACCCCAAAAGGCGCCCGATTAGGGCTGGCAAAGAATACCGTAGAAACTACAGCGCCAGAGCCGAAGAAATTCGCTCTAAACAGACTGTTTTCCCGAGTAATTCCATAGATTCAAAAAGCGGTGGGGAAATTGTGCTGCCAGTAACGGCGATGCGGACAGAGCCAAAAGCTATCCGCGGCTTGAGCCCTAACTCCTCAATCAGCGAGGAACGAAGGGCGGCTTCAATCGAGTCGTGGGTCCACTCCTCAATTCCTTCAAGTTCGGTAAGTGAGCGTCGGAGTACATCCTTTGATGCAGCGTCTGAGACCTTGCTAAGTGACGCCTCCTCGACTGCAAAGCTCTTGGTGAAGAGGAACTTCAACATCGCAGGTACTTCATCAAGGCGAGTGATGCGTTCTTGAATAATTGGCAGAGCCGAATTAACAAGTGCGATCTCATCTTGAGACCCGGCGATAACTTTCGCGCTCTTTAGAAACGGTAATGAACGCTCGAGGAATTCATCCAATGTAAGGGCGCGAATCTTGTCTCCATTGATCGCTTCCAATTTCTTCATATCAAAACGCGCCGGAGAACTATTTACTCGCTCTACAGTGAAGAGTTCAGTGAGTTGCTTCATCGTAATATTTTCGACATCATCTCCTGGCGACCAGCCAAGAAGAGCTAGGTAATTACAGATCGCCTCAGGCAGGAAGCCTTTATCTCGGTACCAGGCGATAGAAACTTCACCATTTCGCTTCGAGAGTTTGGCATTGTCTTGGCCCATAACAAATGGGAGATGGGCAAAAGTTGGGTAATCCTCTTCTTTGACACCCATAGCTTGATAAACACGAATCTGACGCGGAGTCGAGGAAAGAAGATCTTCGCCTCGGAGTACGTGAGTGACTTTCATAGAAATATCATCAACGGCCACCGCGAGAGTGTAGAGCGGGGATCCATCTCCTCGGGCGAGAACGAAGTCTGGAACGAATTTATGATCAAAAGAAATCTCGCCACGAATTTGATCAACAAATGTGGTTTCACCATCGGGCATGCGCATGCGAACAACTGCTTGCCGGCCTTCGGATCTAAACGCGGCGATTTGTTCTTCGCTCAAATCACGACATTGACCGTCATAACCCGGTGCGACATTGGCTGCCTTTTGCGCTTCGCGTCTTGCTTCTAACTCCTCGGAAGTGCAGAAACAATAATAGGCATCCTTCTGCTCAATAAACTTTTGAGCCCAGTGAGCATAAATATCAAGACGCTGCGACTGTAAATATGGACCGTACTCTCCCCCAACTTCGGGGCCCTCATCCCATTGCAAACCTAGCCACCTCAAAGTGTCTATTGCCGCGGCGATGTACTCATCAGTTACGCGAGTTGTGTCAGTATCTTCAATTCGAAAAATGAATGTTCCACCAGTGTGACGGGCATAAGCCCAGTCAAAAAGGGCTGTGCGAATATTGCCGACGTGGAGATCTCCAGTGGGCGAAGGTGCAAACCTAACGCGAACTGCCTTAACCATGTGCACTCACCTTGTTCGTCAATTCGCCCAACCCCTCGATTGCAACTGTAATTGTTGATCGCTCTGTCATCGGGCCAATTCCGGCAGGCGTACCAGTTAGGATCACATCTCCTGGAAGCAAAGTCATCACCGAAGAGACAAAGTTAATGATTGTAGGAATATCGAAAATCATGTCGGAGAGTGGCGCAGACTGCTTCACTTCTCCATTAAGAGTGGCGGTTACGATCTGTGAAGCGGGTACAAATTCAGTATCGATCCACGGACCGAGCGGGCAGAAGGTGTCAAACCCTTTCCCGCGGGTCCACTGTCCGTCTTTCTTTTGCAAATCTCTAGCAGTCACATCATTGGCCAAGGTGTAACCAAAAATTACATCTCCTGCGCGCTCTTTCGGTACGTCTTTGCAAATGCGACCGATGACGATCGCCAACTCGGCTTCGTGATCGACACGATCACTCATCGCTGGCCAGACAATCGTGTCATTGGGACCAATCACTGAAGTATTTGGCTTGAGAAAAATTATTGGTTCCTCAGGGACTTCCCCGCCCATCTCCTTGGCATGATCGGCATAATTCTTACCGATGCAAACTACTTTGCTTCTTGGAAGAACCGGCGCCAGCAAACGCACCTGAGAGATTGGTACAACTTTTCCTGTTGGCTTCACGCCAGAATAAAGTGGATCACCTGCGATAACGGCAATTGAATCCTCGTGAATAACGCCATAAAGCGGATCCGTACCTAAATCTAAGGCGGGGTCGGCAGTGGCGGGAGAGAATCGAACGATGCGCATTGGCAAAGGATATCGCGCCCAATGAGGCGCGCATTCCAGCGTTCTAAAGCTCTGCTCCCCCTGAATTTTCTGAAGAAGTCACTTTCTCAACTATGACGCTACTAATTCGACGGCGGCGACCCAATGGACGCTCGGCGGTGATGTTCCACCCTTCAACTTCGATGGTGCTTCCAGCAATAGGAACTCGACCTAACTTTTTAGCCATCAAACCCCCGATGGAATCCACGTCGTGATACTCGCTCTCGGCCACAGTAATACCAAGTTCGCTCGCAAAGTCCTCTACATGAAGTCCGGCTTGGGCACGAGCCTTAGTGTCCGTAAGCCAAATAAATTCTTCTTCGCCATCATCGAATTCATCTTCAATCTCGCCAACAATTTCTTCCAAAATATCCTCGATCGTGATCAACCCCGCGGTCCCGCCATATTCATCGATCACGATTGCTAAGTGAATCTGGTCGCGCTGCATTTCTTTAAGCAACTCCGCCGCCATTTTATTCTCGGGAACAAAATTGGCAGTTCGCATATGTTGTTCTACGCGCTCACTTTGCTCGGCCTCATGATGATCCAGAGTTCGTCTGGCCAAATCTTTCACATAAGCAATGCCAATAATATTGTCGATGTCCTCACCGATTACGGGCACCCGCGAAAAGCCAGAACGAAGCGCCAAGGAGAGGGCTTGACGAAGAGTTTTATCTTTTTCAATCCACACCATCTCAGTTCGAGGAACCATTAACTCTCGAACCAACGTGTCTCCGAGTTCAAAAACTGAGTGAATCATCTCGTGCTCATCAGATTCCACAAGTCCTCGCTCATGGGCTTGATCCACTAAATCACGCAATTCGGCCTCGTTGGCAAAAGGCCCTTGCCTAAATCCCTTACCCGGGGTGATTGCGTTACCGATGGCAATCAAGAGCATTGTGATTGGCGCGAGAATGCTCGCGAGATAAAAGGCAACAACCGCGCCACTTCGGGCCCACATATGGGGATTTTGTCTGCCGAGAGTGCGCGGGCCAACCCCAACAATTACATAAGAAACAACAACCATAATTGCCACGGTCAAGGCCAACGCTTGTCCGCCGTCAAAATCCTTGAGCAGAATTACCGCTAACAAAACGGTCGCGGTAAATTCGCACATTTTTCGAACCAGAAGTACCACATTGAGATATCGCGCTGGGTCAGAAATAACACGACGCAAGATTGCACCACCCGGACGCGATTCGAGTTCCTCCACGATCACCCGAGAAATGGAACTCAGTGCGGCTTCACTACCCGCGAGGAATCCAGCAAAGGCCAACAAAGAAACTATCGAAAATATGTAGAAAGGAGTCACGGACGCCACCTCTTGACGAGAGATTCTTGAAGGTCAAACATTTCCTTTTCCTCATCTTTGTCAGCATGGTCGTAGCCCACAATATGCAAAAGTCCGTGGGCGCTCAAAATGGCAAGTTCATGCTCGTACGAATGGCCAGCTTCCTTAGCCTGAGACATCGCAACGCTAGGACATAAAACAATATCTCCTAGGACGCCAATTTCATTTGTATGAGGCCGAAGTTCATCCATGGGAAATGAGAGAACATCGGTCGGACCGACTTCATCCATCCATCGAATGTGCAAGTCTGCCATCTCCATCTCGTCAACTAAGAGCACATTGAGTTCGCATTGCGCGTTGAGTCCCAATTGCTCCATAGAGAATGAAAGGAGAGATGACAAGTCTTCACTTGAAACACCTAACCCAGAACGATTTGTTACTTCTATGGTCATTGCGCTCAATTGCTCGGACGTAATTGGCGAGGCGCCCTCTGCTCGAGCAATTGCGCCTGACGTTCATCGTCAAACTTGCTATATGCGTCCACGATTTCCCCCACAAGAGAGTGGCGAACAACATCTTGAGAACTCAATTCAATAAAGGCAATATCGTCTATTTCGCTCAGTATTTCGCGTATAACTTTGAGCCCGGACTTTGCACCTGAGGGCAAATCAATCTGCGTGACATCCCCCGTTACCACCATGCGAGAACCAAAACCAAGACGGGTCAAGAACATCTTCATCTGCTCAGGCGAGGTATTTTGTGCCTCGTCCAATATGACAAAGGCGTCGTTAAGCGTCCGCCCACGCATATAAGCCAAAGGCGCCACTTCAATGATCCCCAGTTGCATGAGTCGAGGTATTGAGTCTTGATCCAACATCTCGTGGAGCGCGTCAAATAGTGGGCGGAGGTAAGGATCAATCTTTTCAGAAAGTGTTCCAGGCAAGAATCCCAAGTGTTCGCCAGCTTCGACGGCAGGTCGGGTAAGAATTATTCGAGTTACTTCTTTCGCTTGTAGGGCCGCGACGGCCTTTGCCATGGCCAGATAAGTTTTTCCTGTTCCGGCAGGACCAATCCCAAATGTAATCGTGTTTGCATCAATGGCATCTACATAATGCTTTTGATTTGCTGTTTTAGGGCGGACAGATTTTCCGCGGTTGCTCAAAATGTTGAGCGAGAGAACTTCCGCAGGATGATCTTGTGGAACCTGACGCATCATCGAAATGGAGCGAACCACAATCTCACTGGTCAATATCTGGCCTGAACGAATAACCACCAGAAGTTCGTTAAGAAGCTCTTCGAGCCTGATTCCTTCGGCGGAATCTCCGTGAAAAGTTATCTCGTTTCCACGAACCGTAATCGTCAGGGTCGGGAAAGCAGCCTCAATTATTCGCAAATTCGCATCGGTAGCTCCCAAAAGGGCGATCATCGGAATCGCGCTAGGAACGGCGTAAAGAGTTCTATCCATTACTTATATTCTACGCGATTTGAAAATATGCAGCGTTGACTACCCGGGTGGCCACGCAAATGAGCGACCTCCCAGAAGGTGTAAATGAGCGTGAAAAACACTTTGTCCTACCGATGCTCCCGTATTGAAGACAGTCCGGTATCCATCTAAACCTTCCGACTTCGCTACTTCTTGGGCCGCGATCATGAGCTCACCGATGAGGGTGGGCGAGAGTTTTGCAAGTTCAGCGGCGTTTTCTACGTGCACTGTTGGGATAAGCAAAATATGTGTCGGCGCCTGAGGGGTGATATCTCGAAACGCAAGGACATTGGCGGTGCGCAGGACAATATCAGCAGGAATATCACCTTCGATTATCTTGCAGAACAAACACTGTGGATCAAGATCCATCGTTACCAAAGTCCAAGTGCAACGCTGAGAGCGGCGACGGCGGCAATACCCGCATGTGCAGCGCGAAGAATCGGTCGACCTAATTTCACGATTTGCGCACCCTCAGCCGACAACATTTCCATCTCCTCCGAAGTGATGCCACCTTCAGGACCGATAATGACAAGAACATTTTCAATGTATCTCTGCGTTGGGAAAAAATCGGTAAGTCGTGCCTCAGATTCAGAATCGCAAAGGAAAGTAAAATCGGAATGTCTAATAAGGGCTAGTAACTGATTGGTATTTACAACTTCAGTAACTTCGGTGTGCCAATAGCGGCGCGCTTGCTTGCTTGCCTCTCTGGCTGCAATCTGCAATTTCTCGACGCCTTCTTCCATTTTGGCAATCGAACGACTGGCCTGCCACGGAACAATACGATCGACGCCAACCTCAACAAGTAATTCGATATTTTCTTTTCTTCGATCTGCTTTGATAATGCCCTGAACGACCGTTATCGAAATCTCGCGCTTCTTTTGATGTCCGGAATCTAGAACTCTCAGCACCAAAGATTTACTATCAACATCCTCAACGACAGTCTGAGACCAATTGCCTCGACCATCGGAGAGCAGCGCCTCATCTCCGGGTTGCATGCGGAGCACTTTCGCTGCGTGATTTCCTTCGCCACCAACCAAACGAACTCGCTCCCCCAAAACCATGGGGATGTCAAGAATATAAAATAAGGGCAGCACTATCGTCCGAACGTCTCCTTGAACTTTCCAAAGAAACCCCCATCGTCTTTTTGTAGACGGAAGTGACCCTCTGTCTCTGAGCGCAACTTCGCGAGATTTCGAAGTAATTCTTCCTCTTCCTTCTTTAGTTTCGTGGGCGTTTGCACCTGCACGTGAATCATGAGGTCTCCCCTGCCCCCACCACGTAAATGTGTTACGCCTTTACCTTTCACGGGAATTATGGCACCACTTTGCGTTCCTGGCTTGATAGGCACATCGATTTTTCCATCTAGTGAATCCACTGACAATGTCGTGCCAAGAGCAGCTGCCACCATCGAAATACTTAGTGATAAGTGAAGGGTGTTGCCTTCGCGCACTAAGAATTCATGAGGAGATTGCACTATTTCTACGTATAGATCCCCCGCGGGGCCTCCGCCAGGGCCGACCTCGCCCCGCCCGCTCATCTGAATTCGATTTCCTGTTTCTACTCCCGCAGGGACTTTGATCGGAATTGTTTGTCGCGAACGCACCCGCCCATCGCCAGCACATTCACGGCAGGGGTCGGAAATTACTGAGCCAAATCCCTGGCAATTTGCGCATGGTCGACTGGTCATCACCTGGCCGATAAATGATCTCGTCACTTGCTGAGTCTCGCCTCGACCTTTACAAATTCCACACGTGCTTGGCTTTGCTCCATCAGCACAACCCGAGCCGTGACACTTCTCGCACAATATTGCACTCTCGACAGTAATCTCGCGCTCTACTCCGAAGCACGCCTCCATCAAAGTCACTTCAATACGAATAAGTGCATCTTGACCCGCTCGTACTCGGGGACGAGGACCCCTGCTTCCTCCACCGCCGCCGAAGAATGCATCCATAATGTCGCCAAAACCAAAACTGGCATTTCCGAAATTGCCGAAATTGTTTTCGCCGCCAGCGTCGTAATTCTGACGTTTGGCAGGGTCGCTCAGAACTTCATATGCAGCGGTAATTTCCTTAAAACGCTCTAGCGTTTCGGGGTCAGGGTTAACGTCGGGATGAAGTTCGCGCGCTAACTTTCGATAGGCGCGTTTAATGTGATCTTGATCAGCATCGCGATCGACGCCTAAAACTTCGTACAGATCCGGCAGGAATCGATCCCGCATAATCCATACGAGTTGGTCCAATAATTCCGAGAGCACCAAGTGACTGTGATTGCATTCCATATCCCATCGTCACAAGGCTCGTTTGACGTAAATTCTGCTCACTTTGCTCGTGTCCAATTCGGACCTGAACTGTGTCGCCCACATCGCCTAAAAGTCGAAGTAGCACTACTTGCTCTTCAAGTGCTTCAAGAATCGGATGAATCTGCGCGGAAAAATCTTCACGGAAACGAGCCAAGTTCGCTGTTCCAGCGAGTACGACGCGTTCTTCGGGTCGCTCGAGTGACATCTCGGTAATCGTGGAAATAATTTGACTCACATCGACTCGATCAGAAACTCCGTAAGTTTCGAGCAATCCAAGGAGTAATCGAGCGACATCAACGAGGCGTTCTCCAAGAGTGATCTGATTCATTTGGGCGCGCAAGTTGGTCAAGAAACTCTCCGTGAGATCATGATCGAACTCAACAACTCTTTGTTCCACTCGACCCGCGTCGGTGATTAGGATCATCATCAATCGAGAAGGAGTCAGGGCCAATAGTTCTAGGTGACGTACACGGGAACGAAGTAATGACGGGTACTGGACTACCGCAACCTGCTTGGTAACGTCGGCAAGGAGTCGCACCGTGCGCATCACGACATCGTCGAGGTTTTGTGCCCCCTCAAGGAAGCTCTCGATCGCTCGTCGCTCTGCCGTAGAGAGCGGCTTTACCGTCTCCAACTTATCTACGAAAAGGCGATAACCGCTATCAGTTGGAATACGACCAGCGCTTGTATGCGGATGTGTTATCAAGCCCGCTTCTTCAAGGAGTGCCATCTCATTGCGGATGGTGGCCGGTGAAATACCAAGGCTATGTCGATCTGCAATTGCTTTCGAACCAACTGGTTCTTGGGTGGCCACGTATTCGTCAACAATAGCGCGGAGAATTTCAAGTCGACGGGATTCCATAAGGGGTACAGGTTACTACACAACCAATTCGCGGACGATTCGGTCAGCAATCAACCGCCCCGTAGGCGTTAATTGCAGTATTCCCTCATTCCAACGCAATGGTTCTAGATGTCCAGAGAGGGAATATCCAACCGCTCGATCTTGTTGAGATTGCGTCAAGTCTTTCAATGCGATGCCTTCCCGCATTCTTATCGCAAGCATGATTGACTCGTCGCTTCGCTGAGTAGAAGTAAGAACTTCACGATCGTGCTCAGGAGATTCGCCCGAAAATAACGCCGACTTATATGCATCTGGATGTTTTACATTCCACCAGCGAATCCCATCAATGTGCGAATGCGCACCAGGCCCAACTCCCCACCAATTGGCGTTGAGCCAATAAGCCTTGTTGTGCCTTGACTCATGTCCTGGCTTGGACCAATTGCTCAACTCATACCAAGAAAGACCATGCGCTTCCGCAAGTTCATCAACGAGCAAATACATATCTGCCATCAGATCGTCAATGGGCACTGAGAGTTCACCACGTTTTATTTGATTTGCTAGTTTCGTGCCCGTTTCGACAATCAGTGCGTAGGCGCTTAAATGGGGCAGCCTCAACTGTGGTGCGCCAATTATCGAGTGATTCGCCTGGAGAGCCGTAAATCAAATCTAAACTCACGCTGTCGAATCCCGCGGCGCGGGCAAACTCAACCACCTTGGCAATATTCTCAGGCTGGTGAGTTCGATCAAGAACTTTCAAAACATGTGGCACTGCCGACTGCATTCCAAATGAAATTCGATTAAATCCTGCTTCACGCAATTGAGCAATCTTCACTACATCCACTGAATCAGGATTGGCTTCCAGAGTTATTTCGCAGTCATCACTGACATCCCAACCTTGGCGAATGGCAGATATAACACGGCCAAGATCTGCCGCAGGAAGCAAACTTGGAGTCCCACCTCCGAAAAAGATTGTGGGAATTTTCCCTGCTGCACTCTTTTTCGCCAATGCGAGTTCCAAAAGGACGGCGTCGATATAGTCACCCGAAACCGTTTCGAGAGTGCCGTTGTCGAGCAATTCCGACGGTGTGTAGGTATTGAAGTCGCAATATCCGCAACGTCGCACACAATAAGGAATGTGGACATAGAACGAGAGGTCTGACACGGCTACTTTCGAGCGGCTTTCGCCTTATCAATATCCGCGTCGGTAGCAAGAGCAGCAACAAACGCCTCCTGCGGTACCTCAACGCGCCCGACCATCTTCATTCGCTTCTTACCTTCCTTCTGCTTTTCCAGAAGTTTGCGCTTTCGAGAAATATCTCCTCCGTAGCACTTTGCAAGAACGTCTTTACGAATGGCGCTGATAGTTTCGCGAGCGATAATCCGCGCACCAATTGCTGCCTGGATCGGCACTTCAAATTGTTGCCTTGGAATAAGTTGGCGAAGTTTGGCGGTCATCATCAAACCATAGGCGTAGGCCTTCTCTCGATGAACGATTGCGCTAAACGCATCAACCGGCTCACCTTGCAACAAGATATCCACTTTGACGAGGTCGCCCTCAGCATCGCCAATAGCTTCATAATCTAGGGATGCATATCCGCGAGTACTCGACTTTAATTTGTCGAAGAAGTCGAAGACAATCTCAGCAAGCGGAAGTGTGTAGCGAATTTCTACTCGATCCTCTGACAAATAATCCATGCCAAGCAAGACGCCGCGACGCTGCTGGCACAATTCCATGATCGCGCCAATAAATTCGCTCGGGGCAAGAATTGTTGAACGTACTATCGGCTCTTCAACACTGACGATCTTCCCGTCTGGAAATTCACTTGGGTTGGTGACGGTAATTGACTTTCCATCATCCAAAATCACTTGATAAACAACGTTAGGCGCGGTTGAAATGAGGCTGAGATTGGATTCACGTTCAAGGCGTTCGCGCACAATTTCCATGTGAAGCAGACCCAAAAAGCCACACCGAAAGCCAAAGCCAAGAGCTGCCGAGGATTCTGGTTCGTAAACAAGGGCGGCATCATTGAGTTGCAATTTATCGAGGGCTTCACGAAGCACGGGATAGTCGGCACCATCGAGTGGATAGAGTCCAGAAAAAACCATTGGCTTAGGGTCTTTGTATCCCGCAAGTGGCGTCTTGGTTGGGTTGTTGTAATTAGTGACAGTGTCGCCAACTCGCGATTGACGAACATCTTTAACGCCAGTGATGAGATACCCAACTTCGCCGACACCAAGTCCCTTACTTGGAACTGGCTCAGGGGAAATCACTCCGACTTCAAGCATCTCATGACGTACGCCAGTGGAATACATTTGAATTTGATCACGAGCTGATAAGTGGCCATCAATAACACGAACATATGTAACGACACCTCGGTACACGTCATAGACCGAGTCGAAAATCAAAGCACGAGCAGGTGCATTGGCATCACCTTGTGGCGCTGGAATCTGAGCAACGATCTGATCAAGCAAGTCCGCCACTCCGTCGCCAGTCTTGCCGGAGACACGAAGACAATCACTCGGCTCGCACCCAATTAGCTTGGCGAGTTCTGCGGCAAATTTATCTGGCTGCGCCGCTGGAAGATCGATCTTATTAAGAACAGGAATAATTTTGAGGTTGTTCTCCATTGCCAAGTACAAGTTAGCCAATGTTTGCGCTTCAATTCCTTGCGCGCAGTCGACGAGCAAGACTGCACCTTCACTTGCTGCAAGCGAGCGCGAGACCTCGTAGGTGAAGTCCACGTGTCCGGGAGTATCGATCATGTTGAGGATGTATTCCTTGCCATCAATACCCGAACGCCATGGCAAGCGCACTGCTTGAGATTTAATTGTGATGCCACGCTCGCGTTCAATATCCATTCGATCGAGATATTGCTCGCGCATATTCCGAGGATCGACTACCTCTGTAATTCCAAGCATGCGGTCAGCAAGAGTGGATTTGCCGTGATCAATATGGGCAATGATGCAGAAATTGCGAATCTGCGCCGGATCTGTGGCCGCGGGTTGGGGTGCCTTGGCAAGTGGGATTGCAGGCATGAACTTAGCCTCGCTGTTGGATTGCTAGGAAATTAACGAACGCCAGCTTTTGAAGCTGACGCATTTGCGGC
>JAPLBP010000038.1:0-1082 GCA_026392695.1 Actinomycetota bacterium
TGATCCTGATTCAAGAGGAAAAGGTGTTGGTCATTTAATTACGAAGGCGGCACTCGATTATTTCAATCAGGTGCCAAAATTCATTTTGATTCTGAAAACGCGGGATGCTCATGGGGTATATCAAGATTTAGGATTTGCTGAGCTCGACAAGCCAAACTCTTGGATGGCAATTGAACAAGGTTTCTGACTCAAAAAATTAAAGAAGAGTCGCCTTATAAGCCGGATGCACCAGAATCAACTTTAAAGCAAGGGAGTGTCCTCGCATGTGCCTGCACACGAAAGTGACCAAATGTTAGGAAATCTCAATACTCATTTATTACGAACAAGCCTAATGAAGTTAGAGATACGCAATGCATCACCCTGTGGGGCATTTCCAGCCTGTTGATTGGTGTCGACTTGTTTTGAATCCGTTCGTTGCGCTCCTGCGCCATGGACATCCATCCACATTCCAAACTGCTTTCCCATTGCTCGCCCAAAACAAACATTAGCGGCGGAATTTCCACGGGTAGCGCCAGTCCTAGGGTCTGTTTCTAAGTGAGTAGTTGCAGACCAATACCATGGCCAATCCTTTTGGCCAGCTTCATTCACTATAGACGTACTGGAAAACAACGGATCAATCGCAGCACTTTTAGATGCACTTGGAGATCTTGAATAATCAACAATACTTTGTAGCTCTTTAACATCCGGCAATTTCCAGTCGGAATATCCTAAATAGTTTTCCTTATTCTTCATCTGCACCCACTTGAGAGCGGTTTCCCAGTCCATGCCTTTGAGGCTGTCAGCCTGACTCCACATGAGTGAGGTTGCTTTATCTGTAATTGTGCCGTTCTTATTGTCAATAAAGTTGTTAACGCCATAATTCTTGGCACCTCGAACGTAATAAACATAGAACTTTGGAGTTGTAATTCCATTCATTCCGATGGCTGGTGGATATCCCTTAATTCGGCCATCTGCAAAATTGACTCCAAACATAGTTTGCAGGAACTTGTATACCTTTCCTGAATAGAAAGTTGAAGTAACTATGTGCGCATCAATTAGTCGATCGCCTATCGTTGTGTCCCCATATCCAAATTCAAAGTATT
>JAPLBP010000038.1:1139-6432 GCA_026392695.1 Actinomycetota bacterium
CCTTATAGCTTTCAAGGGCATCGCCCACTGTCATCTGATCAAGGCTATTGATCTCGCCATCTTTATTGACATCCAAGGTCTTGGTCCACATTAAACCAGTAACCAAATCTGTAATAGTCCCGTCCTTGTTATCTCTGTATTGGGGTTTATTTCCTTGAAAAGAAGCGTTTTGCCCATACAAGGCAGACCCAACGGCCGGTTGAGAGATTTCTGTACCTTTAACGTCCCAATATGTGGTTTGTCCCGTTCCGGCAATGCGGTACGTATCCACTCCGGCGGCCGTGCTGTTAGATGCAGGAACCGAGACTGTTCGTGATTGATATACAGCGAAGACAACTGTTAGGAGAACTAAGGCAAGCGCTAACAACCCATGCAAAACCTTTGACGATATTGAACTGATGCGTCGGACTGTGGGGTATTATTTACCTAGGTAACTATAAATTGCAAGTTGATACGCTACTTTTATTCCATGGAAATGGCTGAGAAAAAGTCGAAATTGGGACCTCGGAAACCACCGGCTTCAGTAATTTTGGTTGCTCCCAAGGCTCTTGCCTCCCTCTTTATCGCCGCAAGTGTCGGCAGACTGAGTCACCTATTTCCGCGCTGGATGAGCAAAATGGTCGAATCCAAGTACGAGATAACTTCATCCCAATTGATGTTGATGTTCCTGCTTTCTCAATCTGAAAAGATAACCATGGGACAACTTGCCGAGATGCTTGACTTAACGCCTAGAGCAATCACGGGGATAGTAGATGCGCTCACTAAGAAGAAATACGTTGCTAGAAGTCAAGATGCAAGTGACCATCGAGTTACATGGATCCATATAAACGCCGAAGGCAAGAATTTCTTGAAATCAGCTAGGCCGGATATTGCAACAAAGCTTGGAGATTTGCTTGGTGTTTTGACCAGGAAGGAACAAGTAGAGCTCGTACGCTTGATCGAAAAACTCACAGATCACATGAAAAAGCAGATCGACGAATAGAAAGAAGAGTCGCCCTGTAAGCCGGAGGCTTTCGATTAACGCTTGAAAAGGGCAAATGCCCACGTTCTTGCCCACAAAGATTTGCAAGGCTCTGCTCAGTTTTATTGGTAACTATGAAGATTTAAATGATTTAGGATCGTAAACCAGCGTGTAACGAATGAGGGATCACCATCCATCTAGTTCCGCAATTACTCACGGAATCAAGCAACCTACCCGATAGCTCGAACGAGCAGTTCTCAAACGCTATCTGTCTGGTCTTGCTCCAAGTGGGGTTTGCCTAGCCATATACGTTGCCGTAAATGCTGGTGGTCTCTTACACCACCGTTTCACCCTTACTCATTTGCATGAGCGGTCTGTTTTCTGTGGCACTGATCCCGCGGATTGCTCCGGGTGGGCGTTACCCACCACCTTGCTCTGCGGAGTCCGGACTTTCCTCGGTATCGCTCAGAATTAACTGGGCAACAACGCGGTGATCCGGGCGACTCTTCTTAAGACAAGTCTAAGGGGTTTAGGTGAATGCGAGAACTAGTGTTTCTTTTTCTTTTGATGATCGTGTTCAACCTCTTCGTCCATCGATTCTTCACGTCGGATAGTGGCTTCAAGCAACTGCGTTGAGCGCAGTACCACCAAGATGATAATCGTGAGTCCAACCCCAACGATCTGGAAGCCGAGCCCCACTGCCACACCTACTGCGGCGGTTGCAAAAATCGCTGCCGCGGTAGTGACTCCATTCGTATCAAGCACTTCTCCGATAGAGACTATGACGGCTGCAGCCGTTCCGACTAATGCCATGGTGCGAGGGCCAGCAGATTTCCCTGCCCTATCTCGCTCCCAACCAATAATGGAACCAAGGAATGCAGCAATGCCACCGTCAATGATGACCGCGAATTGTTGCCAAATATCAATAAAGTGCATGTTGAGCATGGTTGATGTTACTTCTTCTCTCCCGCGAATAGAACAAATCTAGAGAAAGAATTTCAAGAATCGGCGTAACATCTGGGCTATGAGCACTTCGCCACTTCCCCATGATCCAAAATGGCCGAGGGCGAATTCGCTTTTTTCTAAAGAAATCACAAGAGCTGATGTCGGTCTTATCGGAATTCCGGCACATAAAACATCAATATCGCAGACATCGTCTCATCTGACTCCGATGGCAATACGAAATACTCTCGGTCGCTATTCAACATATTCATCGAGTATCGGAGTGGATCTTCGAGACTCCTCACTTTCCGATCTTGGAGATGTGGAGGATCCAGATTTTGAAGAAGGGCGCGGACGAGTAAAAATCGCAGTTGAAAATGCGCGTCGAGATTTTAAACTTCTAATCGCACTTGGCGGAGACAATTCGATTACACACTCAGTTGCTGGGGGCATGTGGAAAGACCTGTCGAAAGTCGGGTTGATTACTTTAGATGCGCATCATGATCTTCGCGACGGGGATTCGAATGGTTCTCCTGTACAGCAATTGATTCAGGCGGGTCTTCTCGGATCAAATGTCGTGCAAATTGGCATTAGTGACTTCGCAAATAGCAAAGAGTATTCACAGCGGGCACGAGAGTATGGAATTACCGTTGTGAATCGCGAAGTTTTGCGCAAACGTCCTATGTATGACGTGATGGCCGAAGCTCTGGAAATTGCAGGAAGAGACGGACATGAAATCTATGTCGATCTTGACGTCGACGTGTGCGATCGCTCTGTTGCACCTGCTTGTCCCGCATCAGTTCCCGGTGGGATAAGTGCAGATGAGCTTCGGATTGCATCTCGGGCAGCTGCATCGGATGCACGTGTACGCGGGCTAGATATAACAGAAATTGATGCATCACTAGATACTCCAGATCAGCGGACTATTCGCCTGGCCGCTCTTCTCGTACTTGAGGCGGCCGCAGGAGTGGCTCTTCGCTAGGAGAGATTCTTTACGACAGCTCGGGCAGCAGATTCAACTTTTCCAGATTGAACAAGCGATACGGCAGCTTCGAGTTCTGGTGAGAGCCAACGATCAGGACCAACGCCCGGGACTACTTCGCGAAGAGCCTTGATGACACTTGAGGCGGCGGGAGAAGGTTGCAATCCCGTGCGAAATTCAATCGCGCGCGATGCCGTCACCAATTCAATAGCCAAAATGCGCGCTAAGTTTTCGACAACCTTGCGCAACTTTCGCGCTGCACTCCAGCCCATAGAAACGTGATCTTCTTGCATTGCAGAACTCGGAATGGAATCGACGCTTGCAGGCGAAGCTAGACGCTTGTTTTCGCTTACAAGTCCTGCTTGCGTGTATTGAGCGATCATTAGGCCGGAATCAACACCTGGGTCATGTGCCAAAAATGGAGGAAGCCCCGCCGAACGATGGTGATCAAGGGCGCGATCAGTGCGTCGCTCCGACATGGAACCAAGATCTGCCGCAGCGATAGCAAGGAAATCGAGTACATATCCGACTGGGGCGCCGTGGAAATTTCCATTGGATTCCACTCGTCCGTCGGGCATCACGACTGGATTATCAATCGAACTTTCCAATTCCCTAGCTGCAATCGTTGAGGCGTAATCAATCGTGTCGCGAACCGCACCGTTTACCTGTGGAGCGCAACGCAACGAATAGGCATCCTGCACTTTCGTATCGTGTTCAAGATGCGAGGCAACAATCCCGGAATTTTGGAGTAGCGCGAAAATATTTGCAGCACTAACTGCCTGTCCAACTTGAGGACGAAGGGGCGCGTGTAGGTCTGGTGCGAAAACTCGATCGGTTCCTAGAAGTCCTTCAATGCTCATAGCCGCCGTGATATCTGCAACGGTGCAAAGAGAGGCAAGATCGGCGCAAGCCATGATCAACATCCCAAGCATTCCATCCGTGCCATTGATAAGAGCTAAACCTTCTTTCGCTTCTAATTCAATCGGAATTATTCCAGCGGCGTTCAGGGCTTCGATAGAAGGCATTAAGACGCCATCGGCGTCATGAACCTCTCCTTCACCCATCATCGCCAGCGCACAATGAGAAAGTGGTGCTAAATCGCCGCTGCAACCCAGTGACCCAAATTCAGGAACTCGTGGGGTAATTCCAGCGTTGAGAAAATCTGCATATATCTGAGCGACTTCCACTCGAACGCCGGTACGCCCAGATGCCATCGTGCGCAAGCGAAGAAACATCAATGCGCGAACAACTTCTTTTTCAACTGCTGGGCCAACACCTGCAGCGTGAGAGCGAATAAGTGATTTTTGAAGTTGAGTGCGATCCTTTACATCTATGTGGCGATTAGCGAGTGCGCCAAAGCCAGTCGAAACACCGTAAACGGGAATACCGCCTGCGGCATATTCATCAATATATTTTCGAGTCTTGGAAATTGCAGACACCGCTGCATCAGAGAGCACAACTTGTGCTCCGTAGCGCGCAACATCAATGACATCGGCAAAAGTCACACCATGTGTGCCAAGCAGAACGGTTCTATTTGATTCTGGTGCCATTGCGCCATACCTCATCTATCAGCGGAACCCCAGGGCGATAAGCCAAGTGGATATACGACGGCGTACTCAATATTGAGAAGTCAGCTTTTGCTCCAACTCCCAGATGTCCAACATCGCCGCGCCGAAGAGCAATAGCGCCACCTTTAGTCGTTGACCAAATGGCTTGCTCCGGCGAAAAATGTAGATCACGAACTGCCAGCGCAATGATGAATGGAATATTGGTCGTGTAGGCGCTGCCGGGATTGCAGTCTGAGGCAAGAGCGACGTCGACGCCCGCCTCATGGAGTCGTCTCGCATCTGGATAAACACCACGAGTTGAGAACTCCGCAGCAGGAAGGAGTGTTGCAACTGTATTTGAAGTCGAGAGCGCCTCAATATCTTCATCATCAAAATAACTGAGGTGATCCACCGAAGCGGCTCCCAATTCCACGCCTAGCATGATTCCATCTCCAGGCTCGAGTTGATTTGCATGCACTCGAGGCAAAAGTCCCTTTGCCATAATACCTGCTTTAAGAATCCTTCGCGCTTGGTCCGTCGTGAAAGCACCTTTGTCGCAGAAAACATCGATCCACTTGGAATTCGGCAGAGCAGCGTCAAGCATCGGACCACAAACAAGATCTACGTAATCTTCAGGTGAGTCTTTAAATTCCTGAGGTACGACGTGGGCACCAAGAAAAGTCGTCTCGTCACTCACTTGTTTTGCGACAACCAGCGAGCGAGCTTCGTCATCAACTGTTAAACCATAACCAGATTTACATTCAAGCGTTGTTGTGCCGGATGCATTCGCTTCAGCAATTAAGCGTCGCGCGTTCTGCAGCAACTGGCCATTACTGGCTTGTCGAGTGAGTCCAACGGTGT
>JAPLBP010000047.1 GCA_026392695.1 Actinomycetota bacterium
GCACCGTTAGAGTGGCGACGATAGCCGCGACAAGTCCGCCATTTGGGAGTGCCGCATTACCTGCGAGCCATGAGACCGATGCTGCGATTGCCGTAACGAGTACGCGTTGGATCCACGACATTCGTTTTACGAATGGGGCGATAATACGAGACCAACGAGCTTCCACTGTTACTCCAGATCAACTCATCACTTTTAACAAACTGCAATCCATCGAGATTGTGAGAAGAAGTCTACTTACTTGATCGATTCAGATACCTAAATCGAACGCGGTAATAGGCACCAGATAGTCCACCCGGGGCAAACATCACGATGAATATGAATATGAGTCCAAGGGTGAAGGCTGGTTCCGAGAGCGGCCCCTTGATGATCTTTGGGATTGAATCAAGGGCGGTGCTCTGGCTTAAGTCCTGCAATCGCGTACTTGCGATTGAATAAAAAATGCCACCTAAGACGGCGCCCCAGCGAGTAACCGCACCACCAAGAATCACCATCAGCAGCAAAGCGATTGTTGTTCCAGCGTCGGCAAATCGGGGAGCGGATCCACCGCTGACAAGCACCATTGATACTCCGACACCGCTGGCCAATACGGCTGAGATGACAAATGCCACCAATTTAAACCGCGTCGGATTTAACCCCAAGACGGCAACTCGTGTTTCGTTGTCTCTTAGGGCAGAGAAAACTCGACCGGCCGAAGATTCGGTCACCCACCAAATTGCAGCATAAACAAAGATTAATGTGACAAGTGCGAGCCAATAAAGATACTTAGTATTGACAACGCCAATAAAGATTTGGGGAATTCGATCAGCGTTGATCGGCAATCCATTCTCACCATTTGTTAGATTGCCAAAGTTTCTACTGATAATGACATGCCCTGCTTCACCAAAGGCCAGCGTAACCATTGCAAAAGTGATGCCTTTTGTACGTAAAGAAGCCGAACCAATCAAGACCGCTAATACACCGGTGATGCCAATGGCAAGGAACGAGGATAAGAAGAGATTTATATGACTCGTATTGACGAAAATCGTTGTCAGATACATGCCACTAGCGAAAAAGAGTGCGTGGCCAAATGAGAGAAGACCCGTAAATCCAAATAGCAAATCGTAAGTAAGTGCAAGTGCACCGTAAAGAAAAGCCACCGCTAGGGTTTGTTGTAAACCAGGACCGTGAAGAGGACCGAAAGTAAACAATGGACCGACCGCTAACAGCGCGACAATAATTCCTAGTAACGGGCGAGAATATTTCCAGCGCAACATTTACGCACTCACCTTGCCCAGCAAGCCTTGGGGCTTGGTAAGTAAAACTGCCGCCAAGAGGAAAACGATCACGAAGTCGCCAAGGCCTGGAATGTAATAGTTCGCGAATTGTTTTGTGATTCCGATAAGCATTGCGGCTAGAGCACTTCCACCGATCGATCCCATTCCACCAACCACCACAACGATGAATCCGTAAATGAGCCACGTTCCAGCGGTTAGGGGGGAGACTCCATTTTGGTAAGCAGCAGTGAGAACCCCACCGACACCTGCGGCGAATCCGCCGAGAAAAAAGACCGCGCTAAATGCAAGGCGCACGTTGATACCAAGGGCGGTGACCATATGACGATTTTCCACGCCGGCCCGAATAATGAGCCCTATGCGAGTGAATTTAAGAATAGCCAGCATAACAACGAGAAGTAGTGCAGCTACTCCAATATAAAGGAATCGATCGACAGGAATGATCGCCCCTCGGACTTTTACGATGTTAATAAACCAGGTCGGCGTAGGGAGGAGTCGAAGATCGTTCGTGAACCATCCACCCAACATCGCTCCCACGACAAGGGCGACTCCAACTGTCACCAGGGCCTGATCAATATGACGCTCGTAGAGTCGAGTAATAACAAGTTGCTCAACAATTAGAGCAAATAGTCCTCCGCCAAGACCACCAACAATTAAGGCACCAATAAAGGTCCACGTATTTGTTGTGTGAACGACTTGGGTAGAAAACCACAACCCCATATATGCGCCCACACTCATAAAGGTGCCATGGGCAAAATTGAGCACTCCCATGAGTCCGTAGATGAGAGAAAGACCCGAGGCGACAAGGAAGTAGAGAGCACCCAGTCCAATTCCTGTTATGGAAATCAATATAAATGTATCCATTTAATTATGACCTCCACTAACGCCAAGCATCGAGTGCACGAATTTTTCGTCATGTAAGTTTTCAGGTCCGCCTTCGAAAATGACCTTTCCTTGATCCATAACGACGATAAATTGTGCAATTCTTTTCACCAAGGCCAGATTTTGCTCTACAACAAGCATTGTGCTTTCGTGGGCGACAAGCGCCAGGGCATCGGCAACTTCGGCTACAAGTTTCGGGGCTAGACCCTTCGTGGGTTCATCTACTAAAAGGATCTGGTTCTTGTTTAGCAGTGGACGTGCGATGGCGACCATTTGTTGTTGTCCACCCGAGAGAGTTCCGGCCCTTTGCGCACCTCGTGAGAGTAATTCAGGAAATAGGGAGTAGACCAATTCAAAGTTTGGATTTTCAGCGTGGGCGGCAAGGTTCAAATTTTCCTTAACAGTCAACGTGGAGAAAACTTCACGATCTTCTGGCACATAACCCACTCCGCCCCGCGCGATCTTATGGGTTGCGACCCCATTCAATTCCTTATCGAATAATTTCACTGAGCCCGTTGATGGATAAAGCCCCATTATTGCTTTGAGCGTTGTTGATTTTCCAACGCCATTGCGTCCAAGAAGAGCGGTTACTTGATTGGCTGGAACTTCAAAATTTACTCCCTGCAGAATATGAGAGCCTTGAATGTAAACGTGAAGATCCTTTACCGCTAGAGCGTTCATAGGTTTGCGCCCAAGTAAGCACTCTGCACTGTCGGATTAGCAATAACTTTCTCAGGGGTATCGCAGATCAAAAGTTCCCCGTAATTAAGAACGGCGATGCGGTCTGCCAAACCCAATATGACCTCCATATGATGCTCGACAATAAGGACGGTTTTCTTGTGCACTGTCGCAAGAGATCGGATTATTTCGACCAATGCGGGGACATTCTCCACGCTCATGCCGGCCATGGGTTCGTCTAGGAGAATAATCTTGGCCTTCGAGGCGAGGATTATGGCGATTTCGAGTAGGCGTTTATCTCCGTGAGACAAAGATCCCGCCCGTTGTAAAGCCTGTGTTTTTAGACCAACTTGATCCAGGAGTTCGTAGGAATGATTGACAATCTCTTCGAACTTGTACGCGTTCTTCGTAAAATTCATCGAGTGACCATTAGATGCCTGTGCTGCGATGCGTACATTCTCCAAAAGAGTGAGGTTGCTAAAAACACTTGATGTTTGGAAAGTTCGAGCGATGCCTAGGGAAGCACGATGATGCACACTAATGTTTGTAATGTCGTCTTCGCCAAGATGAATTGTTCCGCGAGTTGGTTTTCTGATTCCCGAAAGTAAATTGAAAAGTGAGGTTTTTCCCGCGCCATTAGGACCAATAATTCCCAAAGTCTCGTTTTCAAGAACTTCTAGCGTGATTCCATCGAGAATCATCGCACCACCGATGGTGAGGCTCAGATCTTCAATAGAAAAAGCTGACTTCATTCAATTCCTTTGTATGGGCTGTAAAGACGTTGGTTAATCCCGATATCCTACTTAAAACCGCCGAAAAATGGCGTAAAAAAGCCCGGCACAGAGAATCTCTGCACCGGGCTTTTTACTTATTGATCAGTTTACTGCGGCAGCAACGTTTCGAAGTGTCGAAATGAGCACCGGCTGATAGTGAGAGCCAACCTTATTCAGGCCAACTAGGAACATTGGCATGATTAGTTTGTGGTCACTCGCACGCACTGTGGTGAGTCCCTTGATACCCGAGAATGACCAGCCTTCAAGGTTGGAAATCGCGGTAGGCACATCCACTCCAGCGTTTTTGTTCAGCGCACGAAGGATCATTTGCGCCGCATTTACGCCAGCATCAGTGAATAGATCCTGTGACTTTCCTGCAGCTGCATAATCTGCTGCGAGCTGTTGAGCGGTTTTATTTGGCACAACTCCTGGGAAGTAGCTGTTTGTAAGGATTGCATTTGAACCCTCAAAGAGTGTTCCGTATATGTCATATGAAGACACTCCTGCTAGACCAGTAATTGGACGAGAGGTAGCAAATACACCTTGTTGCTTGAGAGACGTAAGCATTCCTCCAGCGGTAAGCGCATTTGACCACGCAATAAAGATGTACGCACCCTTTGCATCCAGTGCCTTCTTGGCATATGGAGTGAACTCCGTTGCAGTGGCTGAGACTTTGCCTTCTTCGAAGAGAGCACCCTTTGGTGCAAGTAGTGCTCTCGCGGCAATAATGTTTCCAGCGCCAAATGCATTGTCTTCAACGAAGAGAATTACTTTCTTGCCCTTGATTGGCGTAATGCCACCCAATGGTGCCAAGTCCTGGCTGGAAGTATTTCCGGAGCGGAATACAAACTTGTTTGTCGAACTTGTAACAGCATCGTTTTTGGCAGGACCAGAGATGTACAGAATCTTGTTCTGTGCAGCTAGTGGTCCGAGGGTAAGCGCAACTCCTGAAGAGGCAGTTCCGACAATAATCTTTGTGCCGTTTCCGACCATTTCTTTAAATGACGCGGTTGCTGAAGCAGGATCTGCGCCGTCATCTTTTTTGGTAAGAACTAGCTTGGCACCGTTAACCGACATCTTGCCACCGGTGAAGTACTTAAGTCCCCACTCAAGAGCATCTGTATACGCATCGCCGTATGACTTCAAACCACCAGAGGTAGTAGTGATGACACCGATCTTGATATCAGCTGCTGCTTGCGCTGGAACTGAGAGACCTGCAGGAACTAGGACGGCGATCGAGAGCGCCGCAATTCCAAATCTCATGAACGAGGTGTGCTTACGCATTCACTCTTCTCCTAAATTATTAGTGCCCATCGATTGGCGAAAGGCTTAGGAAAGTTTACATAAACCAAGGGAAAACAAGTAGTAAGCGGACGATAACCTTTTGTTATGGATTTAACGCAGAAGATCTTTCCCATCGGCACCTTTACGCGAGATAGTTAGCCCATGAATAACGATGTTTTCTTACCTGAGATTAAAATCTCCGTTCCTGTCCAGGGAGGCGACTTAGCGGTATTTCGCTACGGACCAGCTGGGGCAAAGCCAGTTCTCCTCATACATGGAATCACTTCTTCCAATCGCGCATGGCAAGTGATGGCCGAGGGATTAATCGAGCGGGGCTTGACGCCCTACGCAGTTGATTTAAGAGGCCGAGGAGACTCCAGCCAACTGCCGCCACCATTTGGTCAAAAGGCGCACGTTGAAGATCTTCTTGCAGTGATGGATTACTTAGGATTTTCATCGATGGATGTGATCGGGCACTCCAGTGGTGCATTCGTGGGGGTGGCACTTCTCGGGATCGCCCCAGAACGAGTTGGTCGCTTGGTACTTATCGATGGTGGAATTCAGTTCCCGTTGCCCGAGGGCGTAACCATTGAGCAGGTGCTTGCTTTCGTTTTGGGACCCGCATTTGCTCGCCTTGCCGCGACATTTGAGTCGAAGGCCGCATACCGTGACTATTGGAAAGCCCAGCCAGCATTTATCAAAGGTTGGTCAACCTCCCTTGATGAGTATGTTGATTACGATCTTCGGGGAACGGCTCCAATCATGAAATCCAGTGTGAATCCCAAATGCGTTGAGGATGACACCTCGGAAAATTTTAGAGCCTTTGATTTGAATCAGGAGACGCTCAAGAATCTCAAATATGAAGTACTTCTCATTCGCGCCGAAAGGGGCCTTCAAAATGAAGAGACCGCTCTCTATCCGCTTCCTATTCTGACACGGGACAATTAACTGGAAAGCGCGCTTTTGTAACTGGCTCATTTCAAGGAATTGGCCTTGGAATTGCATGTGCACTTGCTAGTGAAGGAGCAGAAATTGTTCTGCTCGGCCTAGGCGATGAAAGTGTTGTTGCTAAGGGTGAAGATGCCGTGCGCGCGGCGGGAGCCACACGGGTTGAAAGTTACGTAAGCGATTTGCGCGATAGCGAAGCTACAGAAAATGTAATTGCGAAAATTCTTGCTGGCGGACCAGTTGATATCTTGGTAAATAACGCGGGGATTCAACACACCGCGACAATCGAAGAAATGCCGCGCAGCAAATGGAACGACATCATTGCCATTAATCTCTCTTCTTATTTCGACACCATGCGCTTACTGCTACCGGCGATGAAGGAGCGAGGTTATGGGAGAGTTATTAATATCGCTTCCGTTCATGGGCTCGTTGGTTCTATGGCAAAGGCTCCATATGTGGCGGCAAAGCACGGGGTTGTTGGTCTGACGAAAGTTGCGGCACTTGAGTACGCGCATATCGGATCAAAAAATTCTGGCGGCGTGACGGTAAACGCGATCTGCCCTGGATGGGTGGCGACGGATCTCATTGAGCCGCAGATTCAAGCTCGCGTTGATAAATTTGGCGGAGATAGAGTCGCCGGAATTGCTGATTTACTCAGTGAAAAACAGCCAAGTAAAAGAATGTCGTCACCTTCTGAAATTGGCGCGCTCGCACTCTGGCTCTGCAATATGGGTGCGCACAATGTGACTGGTGCGTCGATTCCGATAGATGGTGGATGGACGGCGCAGTGACCACACTTCAAAGCGCACTTGCGGGGGAGTGGCCCTTGCAGATCGTTGGAACGATTAATGCCAATCACGCACTCCTTGCAAAACGTGCGGGTTTTAAGGCGATATATCTTTCAGGTGGAGGGGTTGCAGCGGGTTCTCTTGGAGTGCCCGACTTAGGGATTACAAATCTTGAAGATGTGCTGACCGATGTTCGGCGGATAACCGATGTGTGCGATCTGCCTCTTCTCGTTGACGCAGATACGGGGTTTGGGCCGTCCGCTTTCAATATTCGCCGGACTGTTCGTTCGTTAATTAAGAATGGCGCTGCGGGGATGCACATTGAAGATCAGATCGGCGCAAAAAGATGTGGCCATCGACCTAATAAGGAAGTTGTTTCCAAAGACGAGATGGTTGATCGTATTAAAGTGGCCGTTGATGCTCGCACCGACGGATCGTTCATGATTATGGCTCGCACGGATGCTCTCGCAATCGAAGGAGTAAATGCCGCGCTGGATCGGGCGCATGCTTACGTAGAAGCAGGTGCAGACGCTGTTTTTCCCGAAGCAATTAGTGATCTCGCCACTTACAAGAAATTCTCCTCTCGTCTCCAAGCGCCGATTCTTGCCAACATCACCGAATTTGGATTGACCCCACTGTTCACGGTCGATGAATTGGGAAAGAGCGGCGTCTCGATGGTTCTTTATCCTCTATCTGCATTCAGGTCCATGAATAAGGCTGCCGAGAAAACTTTTGAATCCATTCGCAAAAATGGAACACAGGCGGATGTGATTGGGGATATGCAGACTCGAGAAGAGTTATACGAGCGAATTAACTATTACGAGTACGAGCGAGCTTTAGATAATTTCTCGAATAATAAGGAGAAGTGATTGCCCAATGGTGGAATTCAAACCCAAAAAATCTGTAGCTCTTTCAGGTGTCGTCGCAGGTAATACGGCTCTTTGTTCCGTGGGCAAGAGCGGGAACGATCTTCACTATAGAGGTTTCGATATTAAGGATTTAGCGCGATCTTGCGAATTTGAAGAAGTCTCTTTTCTCTTAATTCACGGCAAACTCCCAAATAAAACCGAGTTAGGTTCGTATAGAACCAAACTGATGAGTCAACGAGGTCTGTCCGCTCAAGTGAAGGCAGTTCTTGAAGCGATTCCCGCAACTGCTCACCCGATGGATGTCATGCGCACCTACGTCTCATTCCTTGGTTGCGAATCTCCTGAATCAGCCAATCATTCAGAAGCAGGAGTGCGGGATATGGCTGATCGGCTCATCGCAAGTTACGCCTCGGCCCTGCTGTATTGGTTCCACTTTAGTCAGCGTGGCGTGCGAATCGATGTTGAATCCGAGGAAGTTTCCGTTGGCGGACATTTTCTCCATCTTCTACATGGAAAAAGGCCAAGCCAACAATGGATTCAAGCCATGCACGCCTCGCTGATCCTGTACGCGGAACACGAATTTAATGCCTCCACTTTTACATCGCGAGTTATTGCCGGCACGGGTTCTGACCTTTACTCGGCAATTGTCGGCGGAATAGGTGCACTTCGAGGACCCAAGCACGGTGGGGCTAACGAAGTCGCGCTTGAAATTATGCGGCGTTATACAAATCCAGTTGAGGCAGCGGCCGACATTGTTGAGCGAGTTGGGAGAAAAGAAGTAATTATTGGTTTTGGACATCCCGTGTACACGATTGAGGATCCGCGTAGCGAGATTATCAAAGGGATTGCAAAGGAACTTTCAGAAACTTCAAACTCAGTGATGCTTTTCGATATTGCCGATCGTATTGAATCGGTTATGTGGGACACGAAAAATATGTTTCCAAATTTGGATTGGTTCTCTGCCGTTGCCTATGCTGCGATGGACATTCCTATTGCTTTCTTCACTCCAATATTTGTGATATCCCGAACGAGTGGTTGGTCCGCGCATGTAATTGAGCAACGTGAG
>JAPLBP010000076.1 GCA_026392695.1 Actinomycetota bacterium
ATCCCGCAATCGGAGTTCCATCCATCCGCTGAAAAGTTCCACTGACATTTACGAGATTTCCGTAAGCGACACTTGTCAGATCCGTAGAAATAGTTGCGAGCACAAGATCCGGAGCAATGGAAACTGCTACCTGTCGTACCGCTTGCATGGCAGTTGAATCTTCCATCCCAAGAGTCCACGCCGCAATTCCGCCGAGTTGGTATTTAGAAACCAATGAGGCGCGTGCACCGTATGACTCGGCATCTTGATACCAAGCCACTCGTGTCGCTGTGCATGTCGTTGCAAGTCCGGTACTTGTCGTGCCCGAATATGCTTTTTGGTAGGTGAACGTTTCTTCGCCAAAAGTCACGTTGTATGTCGGAATTGCGCCGTAACTCGCGGCGAGAGTAGCGGCCTTATTCATCACAAATGTCGCAGCCTTTGCTCCTGCAACAACTGTGCTTGCATACTGCGACGGACAAATTCCCGAGACCTTTGTGACCCAGTCACGACCATAACCTGCTACTCCTATATAAATCTTTGATGCGGGAACTACAGAGACCGCATATTGTAAAGATTGTTCGATCCATGGAAGTGGGCCAATAGGTCCTGGGCTACTCGTTGAATAGTCATACGTCATAATCCTAAGACGATCAATCGCCGGTGCGATTGAGGCCCAATCAAAGACGTAATAGCCCTTTTTACCTGAAGCTGGATCAAAGAGAACTGGCGTCGTCACCGATAAAATTTTTCCGAGAGCATGCAACGAGATGCTTAGTTCATTAATAAAAAAAACCCAGTCAGGTCGAGTGGAGTTCCATGATGCTGTTCCATCGACAAAAGCAAAACCTTCAAAATCCAGATCGATTCCATCAAAATTGTTCGAAACAACCAAGGTGGTAATCGTAGAAACGAGTTTGGAACGTGTCGTGGGTGAACGGAGAATCCCCGCCAGAACCGATTTTGCCGTTCCATCTGTAATTGTTGGTAGAACTAAAAAGCCCGAATCCCTCATCGTCGTCAGTGGGGTTGAGATAGGTATAGAGGGATTTGCTGGCGTGTACAGATCGGTAATTTTGCTCTCACTTTTCAGGGTGTACCAAAAAGGCATTACTTCTCTTATTAAGTCCCCATTTGTTACAGCAGAGGCCATCGAGGTATCCATCGAGTAATAGGGAATCCACCCAGTAAGAATTTTACGAACTGGTGGATCAGCAGAAAATGCGCTGTTGGATGCTGAACCGCTCAGGAGGAGAGCAAGGGAAGAAATGAAGACCGCAAGCGAGCGCCCAGATCGCGCCTGGGCTTTACGCGATCGATTCACTACCCGAATAAATCTCTTTGCATATTGGGCAAATAGGGAATTTTTCTGGGTCACGAGTTGGAACCCATTTTTTTCCACAGAGCGCTCGAATTGCTTTTCCGCTCACCTCCGATTCAAGGATCTTCTCCTTCTTAACGTAATGTGAAAACCGATCGTGATCCCCATCGTCGATTTGTAACTCCGGACGGGTGAGCAGATCCGTGTCGGATTCAACCTGTGGCTCTCGCGAGAAGATTCCCATGCCGCCAAGGATACCGATTGAGGGCAGGAGTCAGGGCGCCACCGCAAGCCAAGAACGCCGCAGGCTAGAATAAGGAGATGAAAGACCTCCTGCGCACAGCGGATCTGAGCCGAGATGACGTCGAGCTTCTTCTTGCCACTGCCGCTGACTTTGCTGTGAACCCCCTTAAAGCAAGCAGTGCGCTAGCGCATCGAACTGTCGCGATTTATATGACCAAGCCTTCGACGCGTACTCGCCTCGCTTCTGAAACTGCTGTCGCACATTTGGGTGGTACGCCAATCTTCATTCGTGGCGATGACCTTCAACTTGGTCGCGGAGAAACGATTGCCGACACAGCCAAAATAATTAGTGGTTTTGCAAGTGCACTTATTGTTCGAACATTTGCGCAATCAGATGTCGACGAACTTGGTAGCGCAGGATCCATTCCTGTCATCAACGCCCTGACAGATGATGATCACCCGACACAACTCTTGGCGGATTGGTTAACGATTCGCGAAAACTTTGGAAGCGATATCTCTGGTCGCAAATTCACTTACCTTGGCGATGGCAACAATATGTCGCATGCCTGGTTAATCATGGGGGCGATCATGGGAGCGCACGTTGTCACCGCGACCCCGGAAGGAAAGTGGGCACCCGACGCAGGTGTCATCGCACAGGCTCGGGCGATCGCGGCTACAACGGGTGCGACTATTGAGATTCTGCATGACCCACGGGAGGCCGCGCGTGAAGCGAGCGTCCTCTATACCGATGTCTGGATGTCTATGGGCGATCCGGAGAGCGAACGGGCGGAGAAGACGCGAGTGCTAGCACCCTTCTCTGTAGACCAGGATTTGATGTCCTTGACTGCCAAGGATGCGATCTTCATGCACTGCCTTCCTGCTCACCGCGGCGAGGAGGTTAGCGCCGAAATAATCGATGGTCCACGCTCAGTTGTGTGGCGCGAAGCCCTCCATCGACGTACAACAATTCAAGCGCTTCTCTTCCATTTAACTCGCGGCGAGATTCACGGACGTCAATAAAGACCTTATTTAGGTGGCTTTTTTAAGCGTATCTTGACGTCAAGATTCATGGTTTTGTGATGAGTTAGACAGCCGAAATAATGACAAGTAAAAGTGCAGGCACTACGGTATTGACCATGCGTGTTGTAGTTCCAAAGGAAATCAGATCAGGTGAAAAACGCGTAGCCCTCGTCCCAGACATCATCAATAAATTGGTGCGTCTTGGACTAGAGGTTGCAATTGAGTCAGGAGCAGGGCTCAACGCTCTTGCCTCTGACGCAGACTTTGAAGCGGCCGGCGCAACCATCGTTAAGGGCGATGTCCTCCAAAGCGCCGATGTCGTTCTCTCAGTCTCTCCATTGACCCCAGCACAGATCAAGACGCTGAAGCGCGGGGCAATAACCATTTCATTCCTCTCCATATCGACGGCCCAAGATTCGATCGAAGCAGCAGTGACTGCAGGGGTTACGGCATTCTCATTGGAATTGGTACCGCGTATTTCACGCGCTCAATCAATGGACGCCCTGACTTCTCAAGCACTATGCGCTGGATATCGTGCCGTCCTTGTTGGAGCAGAACTTTCTCCTCGCTTCTTCCCACTGTTAATGACAGCGGCAGGAACAGTAACTCCGGCACAGGTACTAGTACTCGGTGCAGGGGTTGCCGGACTTCAAGCGATCGCAACAGCCCGACGACTCGGAGCCGTTGTCTCGGCCTACGACGTTCGACCTTCATCAGCTGATGAGGTCAAATCAATGGGTGCGACTTTCATTAACTTGGAGCTTGAATCCCTCGAAGGAACTGGCGGATATGCCCGCGAGATGACAGAGGATCGCGCGGCAAAACAGCGTGAACTTCTCACCCCTTACATCGCTAAGTCTCATGTGCTTATTACGACCGCAGCGGTTCCTGGTCGTGCGGCCCCTCGCTTGGTAACACAGGCGATGGTCGATTCAATGGCGCCCGGTGCAGTAATTGTGGACTTGGCTTCGGAAACTGGTGGAAACGTCGAAGGCTCAAAGCCAGGCGAGATCATTACGAACAGCAACGGTGTGATTATTTGGGGTGGCAAGGACGTTCCAAGCCAACTTCCATTCCACGCCTCGATGCTCTTCTCTCGCAACGTCGTTAACTTACTTTCGCTCATGACCAAAGAGGGTGTCGTCACTCCCGATTTTGAGGACGAAATCATCTCGGGTTCATGCGTGTCACACGCTGGAGAACTTAAGAAGGAGGTCGTCAAGAAATGATGAGTAACGGTTTGGCGCTTCTCTCCATCTTCACCCTCTCAGTATTCGTTGGGTTTGAGGTGGTCTCGAAAGTGAGTTCCACTCTTCACACCCCGCTGATGAGTGGTGCAAATGCGATTCACGGAGTTATTTTGGTCGGCGCGATTGTCGTAGCCGATCACGCATCAAACAATCTGGAACTTTCGTTGGCACTTGTCGCGATTGTTCTGGCCACCATCAACATGGTCGGCGGCTTCGTGGTCACCGATCGCATGCTCGAGATGTTTAAGGCGAAGAAAAAATGAGTCGTAACCTGTATGACCTCATCGGCTTAGTTGCCGCAGTTTGCTTCATTCTCGCCCTTAAGGGTCTCTCGCATCCAAAGACCGCACGTCGCGGTAACTTGATCGGCGCTGCCGGTGCAACGATCGCGACGCTGCTCGTCTTCTTCTTCACTGGTAATAAAGGTGAATCTGAATATCACTCATTACCTCTCCATCACTTCGGACTCATCCTCGGTGCGGTTGCACTTGGACTTCTCGTCGGCGTACCTGCTGCGCGCAAAGTTCAGATGACACAGATGCCACAACTTGTTGCGCTCTTTAACGGTGTCGGTGGTGGTGCTGCCGCCCTCGTCGCAATTGTCGAGTACTTGAAGCTCGGATCGGGTGCAAGCACGGCTGCCGTTTATGCGACCGTCTTTACCGTCATCGTCGGTAGCGTTTCATTCTCCGGTTCCATCATTACCTTTGCGAAGTTGCAAGAGCTAATGACAACCCGTCCAGTTGTATTTCCTGGTGGACGCTTTCTCATTGCCGCTAACTTGGCTGGAGTATTTGCAGCCGGTGGTTGGGTAATTAACTCAGGAGGAAATAAGCCGCTTCTAGTACTTGGTGGACTTTCACTTCTCTTCGGTGTCCTGTTTGTGCTTCCAGTTGGTGGCGCAGATGTACCGATTGTTATTTCACTCTTGAACGCATTCACTGGTCTGACAGTGGCGGCAAGTGGTTATGTCTTACAGACAACCCTCTTGATTGTTGCTGGAACACTCGTTGGAGCTTCAGGAACCATCCTGACTCGTCTCATGGCTGAGGCAATGGGACGTTCGCTGTTCAAGACTCTCTTCGGTGCATTTACCGCGAAGCCTCAAGAGGCATCTGGTTCGGCAGAGGTTCGTCCAGTTAAATCTGGATCACCTGAAGACGTCGCAATTCTCCTTAACTATGCACGACGCGTTGTTATCGTTCCTGGATTTGGTTTGGCTGTTGCGCAAGCACAGCACACCGTCCGCGAGATGGCAGATGTTTTGGCCGCTAAAGGAATTGACGTCGCTTACGGAATCCACGCTGTCGCTGGTCGTATGCCAGGACACATGAACGTCCTGCTTGCAGAAGCCAATGTGCCTTACGAGCAACTTCAGGAAATGGATGAAGTTAACCCAACATTCGCGCAAACGGATGTGGCGCTAGTCATTGGAGCAAACGACGTTGTGAACCCTGCAGCGAAGAACTCTCCAGGATGCCCAATCTATGGAATGCCAATCCTTGAGGTTGCAGATGCAGCAAACGTTGTCTTCTTGAAGCGTTCGATGCGTCCCGGCTTTGCGGGTATTGAGAACGAACTTCTCTACGACCCAAAGACCACGCTTCTTTTCGGAGATGCCAAGGACACACTTACCAAGGTCGTGAGCGCGCTCAAGAACCTATAAGGGGCTTCGCAAAAAGCCGCTTCGGCAACAGGAAAAGCGAAAGCACAGTTGCCTTAAGCGGCTTTTTGCTGCGCTGGGGCGAAGCCAACGTCGCTAAAGGAGACCGTGCTTTTATATTTTCGGTCGACGTAGCGATTTGGTGAGCCCGTTGATGGGCTTGGCGCCTTCTTGGGTGGCTTGCAGTTAGTTGAAGTTTCAACTATTATTGCGTCAGACCTAGGCGAGGAGACGCCCATGCCAGCAGTAACAGTTAAAGACATCACCGTTCTACCTCGCGTGGTTGCGCCCGCAAATGCTCGTGCGCGAATCGTGAAGAGTGTTACGACCGCTCCGCAGGGGTATGAGGGTGAAGGCTTTCCTGTTCGGCGTGCGTTTGCTGGGATTGATTTGGCAGAAATTGACCCGTTCATCATGATGGACCAAATGGGCGAAGTTGAATATGCGCCGGGTGAACCAAAGGGAACGCCGTGGCATCCACACCGAGGCTTCGAGACTGTTACCTACATTATTGATGGAATTTTTGATCACCGCGATAGTAATGGCGGGGGCGGCACGATCACCAACGGTGATACGCAATGGATGACTGCAGGGGCGGGGATTCTTCACATTGAAACTCCCCCAGAGAGTCTTGTCATGAGCGGTGGATTATTTCACGGATTCCAATTGTGGGTGAATCTTCCTGCGGCGAAGAAATGGGCGCCTCCGGCTTATCAGGATCTGCGTGCGCGCGATGTTGCTCTGCTTTCCTCTGAAGATGGTGGTTCGTTGATTCGAGTTATTGCTGGTGAGCTCGACGGACATCAAGGACCAGGATCAACGCAGACTCCGATTTCTTTGGTTCACGCCACGATTCAGCCAGGTGCGGAATTACGACTTCCTTGGCGCAATGATTACAACGCCCTGGTTTACGTCGCGAATGGTTACGGCTACGTTGGCGAAGAACGTCGGCCGGTGCAGATGGGACAAACTACTGTTTTTGGTGAGGGCGACACGATTGTCGTGCGAGCTGCCGATGTTCAGGAGAGCCGCTCTCCCGCTTTGGATTTATTCATTCTTGGGGGTCAGGCAATAAAGGAACCGCTGGCGTGGATGGGACCATTCGTGATGAACACTAAACAAGAGGTCATGCAGGCCTTTGAAGATTTCCAAAAGGGCAAACTCGGAACAATCCCTGCCGAACATAAATCAACTAACGTACATGGGACCCCCCAAACGGTTGTTGAAGGCTAAACCTGTTTTGTTGTGTGCTTGGCGTGGATAGGGGCTAATTCGTTTTGTTACATAAGCTTCCAAAGCGTGGGTAGGCGTTAATTCGTTTTGCTGCATACGTTTGTCGAAGATGGTTGGGGACAATTTCGTCTCACCGTGTACGGTGGCGAAACATAGGCAAGGGACTATTTCATTGGGGATAACTTGCTTCACATGTCAGCCCAACTCTTGAGAATCAGATCATGTCCTCGATCCTGCGCACTTTCCCCTCATCTTCGGCGGGTTCGGGTTCTAAGCGTGGAAAGTATGGCGTTTCCGATATTCAGGAGGCTCGAACAGATCGAGTTTCTATCCTGCTTCGAGAAACACCTTGCATAGCCGTTCTTGCCGAGTTAATAGGGATTGACCCTTTGAAGCTTGAAAAATCCGCACGCATTGATTACTTGGCAGCCCTTGAGCGTCAATCAAGTTGGTTGCAGGCTGCAATGCAAAAAGCCATCCTGGCCGTGGCCGGCGAGGAACCATCCGTGGCCGATGATGTATGGAAAGGCGTGGACGATGCAGAACGCGAAGATGTAGCAACCGCCCTCCGCCTTTCCGGCACGACAGCACAAATGAGAATTGATGTTGCTCGCACACTCGTTAACCACCTGCCAAATACATGTTCGGCTCTGGCATCAGGTGAAATCTCTCCTGCACATGCAACAGTAATTGCTCGAGAAACCGCTTCCGCAATTCGCAACGGAATCTCGCCTTTTGCAATTTCTGTTGTTGAAGAGCGCGCTCTTGCCCACGCGGAATTCCACACACCTTCGCAGGTCGCAAATAAAGTTCGCACAACATTGGCTCGGATCGCACCGGAGGAATTCGAGGAAACCACTTCCAACGCTTACGACACTCGACGTGTCAGCTGTTACAAAGAAGCTGATGGTATGTCCACGATCGTCGCAATTCTTCCCGCCCTTGACGCTCAATTTGTCATGTCTGCAATCGAGTCATTAGTCTTTAAAAGCTGCCCAAGCGATTTCTCGGGATGTAACAGTCATCAGTTCGCAAATGACACACGCACCATGGAAATGAAAAGGGCCGATGCGCTTTCCGAGCTAGCACAGAAATATCTCACTTCTAACGAACCTGTGATTGTGGAACTGATTGATCAGAGTAACGAAAGTACGAAGCTGGGACTTCCCCACGATTACCAACCGCTTGATACTGATGTCGAATCCACTATCGAGACTTCTAATCAAAGCCATGCTGAGGGAGAAAGAGCAAAAGGTCGCGTCGTTGGAGAAAAAGCGAGCGGTCCCGTCATTGGAGAAAAAGCGAGCGGTCATGTAGTTGGAGAAGTAGCAAACGATCATGTCAATGGAGAGACGGCCGGCCGTTGCGCTGGACATCACTCGCCAAAAGGTCGTGTTCGCCGTCGCCCAATTACGGTAAATGTCACCATCGATTTGCCAACTCTTTTGGGTTTCGCAAATAACCCGGGCCAATTGGCGGGATACGGCGCAATTCCTGCATCTCTGGCAAGAGAGTTGGCGTCTAATTCGCAATGGCGAAGATTCATCACCGATCCAAAAACGGGCGCTCTCCTTGATTATGGCCGTGAAACTTACGAACCACCACAACCGCTGGTTGATTTTCTTCTGGCAAGGGATCGCACCTGCCGCTTTCCGGGTTGTCGAGCTCCCGCGCGCTCGGCAGATTTGGATCACGCCCAAAGCTGGGAAAGCGGCGGTGAAACGTCTCCCCAAAATCTGGGAGCCCTTTGCCGTCGACACCATCGCCTCAAGACTCATGGCGGTTGGAAACTAGAAAGCAATGCGGATGGCTCTTGCACATGGACCTCGCCAGAGAACAAGAACTTCTTTGTCCCCGCAAGAGACGCCCAAGAGGCCGTTTAGGCAATACTTCTCCAATGATCTGGTGGCCCTCTGAAATCCCGATTCTTCAACACGGATACATCACGTTGAGACCTTCGCAAGAAAAAGACATTCAGCCAATTTTTAATGCCTGCCAAGACCCAGTCATACCTCGATTCACAACAGTCCCATCGCCCTACTTACACTCCCATGCAGAGAGTTTCGTCCGAGAACTCGCTCCGAAACAGTTCCTCGATCGAAAGGAGATTCTTTTTGTAATCTCTTCCAACCGGGATTCCGATGATGAATTCTGCGGAGTAATTTCCTTTCACACCACAAATCTTGGCAATCACACAACTGAGATTGGATATTGGATGGCCAAGGAAGCGCGAGGACAGGGTATCGGCGTCACGGCGGTGAACATGATTACCTCCTATGGACTCGAGACCGTCGGTTTTCGTCGGATTGAAGGCTACGTGGATACCGACAATGTCGCTTCCCGCGCGCTCCTTTCAAGGTGTGGCTACACGTTGGAAGGGATCCTGAAGAACAAAGTTACCCGCGCAAATGGAGAGCAGATCGATATGGCACTATTTGCAAAGGTGCAAGATTGAAGAAACAAATAAAGAGGTGCAAGATTGAAGAAGGAAAAAATGCGCGAGATTGAAGAAGGAAATAATTGGATTGCTGTCTTTTACAGCAAAGGGCGATGAGGGCAAGGTAGGTTATTAACATGGAATCACTCGCAGCATTGGTCGCTTTCCTTTTTATCACCGCCCTGCTTAGCGGGCCAATCGCGCTCGCACTGACGTACAAAGTTATACGCACCCAAAAAGGTCGACTCGTACGAAGAAGCTTCATCACGATGTTTGCTTTGTGGGGAACACTCAACGGGGTCCAATTCGCTCTTTCTAATATTCCGGCATTTGCACGCTTGATTGGATTGATGAGCATCATAACTTCCGGGTTTGCATTCAAGAGAGAATTTGTCGGCAATAAATCCACAACCTCGCCTGATGAAGACGTAGACGAGGACTGATCTAACCTTCCTTCGCATTTCTATTTCGAAACGAGATTGGTCCGGCATCGCCTGCAGTCGCAAGCCTGAAGTGCGACTACACAGGCATCTCCTACATTTTCAGCCTTGAAATGCGATTGGGCCAGCGACTGCTGCACTTTGTGAAGTTCAGCAGTCGGCGGCCCAATCGCAATCAATACCCTTGCAAATCGCCCTCTCCGCTTTAGCGACTTACCTGAGCACTTCGTTCATTCTAATTTCGAGATTATGCGGTTTCTGCGTTTCGGATTGCTGACAATTCGAACTCGAGATCTACCTTTTCGCTGACGAGTACTCCGCCGGCCTCAAGGGCTGTATTCCAGTTAACGCCCCAATCGGTGCGATTGATGGTTGTTTTGCCTTCGAAACCAATGCGGGTGTTGCCCCATGGGTCCACTGCGGTTCCAGTGAAGTCAAAGTCAACTGTTACAGACTTGCCGATTCCCTTGATGGTGAGATCTCCCGTTACGGCATATGTGTCACCCTTCTTTACAACGGAAGTTGATGCGAAGGTGATTTCTGGGAATTCAGCAAAACCAAAGAAATCGTTGCTCTTGAGGTGCGCATCGCGATCTGCATTGCGTGTATCAATGCTCTCGCCTTGAATCTTTAGCTCCACCTTTGAATTTGAGGGATTCTCGAAGTCGATGACTCCGCCACCAGAAAATTCATTGAAAGCGCCACGAACTTTGGTAACCATCAGGTGACGAGCGGTGAAGCCAATCTGACTGTGGCTAACGTCAAAAACATATGTGCCGGTAAGTGAGGAAGTTGTTGCTGTGGTCATTGAAACTGCTCCTGCTAGAAAAGTTTGGGTTTGGAAGCTATTGAATTGTGCTATTTCAATATCATTGGTTGAAACTTCAACTATCGTAACATAACCTAATTGAAACTTCAACTATTCCCAAACTAAAGGAAAATTTCTGGATTATCTTCACAAATGTGAAACTGAGAATTTACTAGCTGCAAATGTTTGGCATCTGCATGAGGAACGAATGTGGCGGAACTTTCCACCAAACGGATCTACCCGCGCGATTTATCAGCCGAGTGTACTAATGAGACCGCTTGTTCAACTGGTCACTTACTTTGCAAGTATTGGAAAAAGAGGAATCTCTCCAAGCCCTGCAGTCGAAGAACTCAGTCGTCTTGGCCTTCGCCTGTTTCAGAATTTTGTGCGATTTCAGACATTGAAAATGATCGACTCGCGCCAGCTTGGGTAACACCTGAGCCATCTGAATCGTCATCGCCAGCATCGTCCGATGACAGTGAATTGCTTTCACTTACCGAATCGTCATCGCCAGCATCGTCCGAACTGGCGGAAGATGTTGAACTAAAAGCATGATCATCCAAGTCTGAAGTCGCGTCGTCATCTGAGTTGACACCGACTCGTTCGGAGCCCGCTACGCCCGGAAGGGGAATACCCGGGACAATCGGATTGATCGATGAGGAGGTAGAGGAGAACCCTGGTGTGGGCGTGAGTGTGAGCGGACTCGATCCATTTCCTGAAACTGCTGCCGAAGCTGCAACGATCCCACCGGCAATGAGTAAGGCTCCAACTGTTGCAATTGCCCAAATCTTTTTACGACTGTTCATCTCACGCCCGTTTCGATAGCTACTCGCGCCAAATATCGTGGCTCGATGTACTAGGTATAACGATGGGAAAGCCGTCTTTGTTACAAGAAGTTTCGAATGATGCAAAAACCAGAAGTGGGGGGCCATGGAGATGCGTATTCAGGTCTGAGTCGGAATGTTATCGACTTTGGATGAAACCTTCATCACTCGTAGGGGCCTGGCAATTCACTCATCTAAATTTGGAATGACAGGTTCTTAGCCCTTTGCAAAAAGAATGTCCGCCTCTCTGCAATTGGACAAAAAGTGGCGACCAGCAGAACTAGTATGTCGAAGGACATAGCCAATGACTTGACCTGGATCTTCGCTAGAGTTGGAAAATGGCTGGAGCCGAAATCTTCTCGCTTGAGGGAAAATTTGCCGTAATTACAGGTGGGGCTGGGGCGATAGGTTCCACGCTTGCGAAGGCGCTTGCCTCTTCGGGGGCCAAAGTGTTCTTGCAAGACTTAAACCTTGATGGAGTAACACAAGTTGCGAATGAAATTAGGAGCGCCGGCGGAACCGCTTTTGGATATGCCAACGATCTTTCTGACGTAACAACTGTTGAAAAGATGATCTCTGCAGCAGCCGAACAAATGGGAGGCATAGATATCTTGATCAATTGTGCGGGCATAAATCGACGCAAACCAATTACAGAAGTAACTTCCGAAGATTTTGACGCGATTGTTGCAGTGAATATGAAGGCGGCTTTTTTTGTCTCGCAGGCGGTCTATCCTTTTATGAAGACTCGTGGTGGCGGAAGCATCGTCAACATCAGTTCCATCACTTCTCGGTACAGCTTTGCAATGGGTTCGGTTTATGCAGCAACCAAGGCGGCGATGTCAGCCATGGCCAGATCTTTCTCCACTGAATGGCTTGCGAACGGCATTCGGGTCAACTCAATAGAACCCGGTTATGTTAAAACCGAATTCACCAAACCAGTCTGGGGTGTTCCTCATCGCGCCGAATGGTTCAAAAGATTTGTCCCCATCGGGCGACTTGCCAATCCAGAAGAACTTGTTGGCGCTGTTCTCTATTTGGCCAGTGACGCTTCGTCATATGTAAGTGGTCAGACGATTGTGATCGATGGAGGCCTAACAGCAGGCGGGGACTTCGACAAATAGAAATTTTCAAAACTCTCCATCTAGGTAGCCAATTATAGACCGAGGCTGAATTCCGAACGCTGTCCAAGGAATTTCACGATAAATAAAACACTAAATAAAAGTGGAGGTGCCGGGAATCGAACCCGGGTCCTTCGGTACTAAAACAGGACTTCTACGGGCGTAGTGTGCTTATCGTTTTCTCAGCTCCGGATCTCTTACACACAAGTATCCGACGAACTCATTTACGGTTTTGTTCTCTGATGTCGTCCGTAACGCCAACATCATGAAAAGCCCTCTTACGGCGTTAGGTCCCGAATCGAAGGCTCACTCGGGCTAACGGACTAGGGAGCTCGCTTAGGCAGCGAGAGCAAAGTCAGCGACAGTGTTTTTGGCGCTTAGTTTTTTGCACAGGTTATTGGTTAACGAGATCATCCTGGCTTCCTCGGCCCGCTTCCCCTGTCCCAACATCCAAAGTCGAGACCGTTCACCCCCAAGATTGGTACAGAGATTTAGACGGTGCTCACGCAACCGCAATCTCAATTAACAAAATCAAGAATTGAAGCGTTACTACATCGCTATTTAATTGTCATAGTTCTAACTTCGGTTCTGATAGTTCTAGAGACTCTAGAACTAGAGACTCTAGTTCTACAGACTCTAGTTCTACAGACTCTAGTTCTGAGACTAACCGCGGCACAGGCTGTTTAGCCTGATATCGCCGTTAGATAGAACGCCGTAAGGAATCTCAAAATTCCTCGATAAGGCGAATTGTAGAAGATCACAAGGGCGTTGCGTACCGCAATTAGCTCATCTGACAATCAACCGCGAGCGTCTAGGCCCTGAATTTCCGGACAAATGCGCCTGAGGCCTCTATTACTCCCGAGCGCGATAAAGGTAAAACAATCTCCAAACCTTGGATTGGAATTAAATACGCCCTGATTTGCCCGATCTACGTTGGGAGATTTCCCGTTCTATCTCCCGGCCGGCTTGTCTTTCTATGAGCGCCGCTCGCTTATCGTGAGTCTTCTTGCCTCGAGCAACCGCCAACTCAATCTTGGCGCGACCATCTTTGAAATACAGCGAAAGCGGAATCAACGTGAGGCCACCTTCTTTTGTGACGGCAATGAGGCGATTGAGTTCATCTCGATGAACCAACAACTTTCGATCCCTGCGCGGAGTGTGATTCGTCCACGTGCCTTCGGTGTATTCGGGAATGTGCACTCCGCTCAACCAAAGTTCTCCGTTACTGACCATGGCGAATCCATCGATGAGTGAAGCCCTGCCCAAACGAAGGGACTTAACTTCTGTACCGGTGAGAACCAACCCACATTCGAAAACATCTTCGATGGAGTAATCGTGACGCGCTTTTTTGTTCTGCGCGATGAGCTTTCGCCCGACCTCTTTAACCATAATGAGGTGAGTTTAGCCCCGATGACCGTTCTGGTGCATCAGACCTTGTTACGTCAGACCCTAAAGTATCAAACCTTGAGGTAGCGACGAAGGGTAATAACCGAAGCCAGAATGGAGACCACTAATCCAGTCGCTAGCAAAGTGCCGGAAGCTTTCCAGACCTCTCCCCATCCGAAGAACTTCGTGAAGGTCAACAATGGCGCAACCTTGCTATCGACCACGCTCTTCAGGGCAGCAAGAAGCCCAGTAGCTATTGCCCACCCGAAGATCGCGGAGATAACACCTTCCATGAGAAATGGAAGTTGGATTGAAAGAGAAGTGGCGCCCACCAATTTCATAACGCCTGTTTCGCGTCGTCGATTGAAGGCGGCAATTCTCAACGTGTTACTAATCAAAAGTGCAGCAGTGAGAACAGAGAAAAGTCCCACAAGAAGAGCTCCATTCCGCAGCACTCCGAGAAGTTTGAAGAACTTCTCCAAAATAGCCCGCTGGTCTTGAACAACGTCCACACCAGGTCGACCTGTAAACGCACTTACGACGACTTGGTATTGAGTCGGGTCTTTTAATTTTACGCGGAAAGACTCAGGCAATTGATCCCGCGTAACGTTTTGAGCAATGGCAGAGTTCTTAAATCGCTCTTCGAAGCGCGTGAAAGCTTCGGACTGCGATTCGTAATAAACGTTTTGAACCACAGGAAGTGCGGCAAGGTCTTGTTGAATCGCCAATCGCTGATCAGCGGTCACAACTCCACCAGAGCACGAAGGCGATTCCGATAACGACCCGCACAAATAAACTGAAACTTCGATCTTGTTATACCAATAATCCTTCATGGCACTGACTTGTGAATTAGATAAGAGCCCAACGCCAAGCAAAGAAAGAGAGATGGCAACAGTCACAACGACTGCAAAGGTCATCGTCAAGTTACGGCGCAATCCAATGCGAACTTCACTTAATAAAAACCGTGCGCGCATTAGTTCTCTCCCTTAAGCGAGGATGAAGCTTCGTGATGTGTAGAAATTTCCGAACCTGACTCAATCTCGCGAGTATGCAAACGAGTAGAAGGCACGGTGACAACGCGGCGATTTACAAGAGCGCCAACGCCTGCTACAAACAGACTTCGGACAAATACATTCCCTTGAACAATTACAAAATTTCTCAGCGCGACTTTTGCTCGACGCCAAAGAAATCTCGACAATGCCAACCCGATCCATCTCAGCAAAATTAACATTGAGGTCAGCCCGTGTATCCGTAAACGCCGCGGACTTGATCGCGGATTACGTGGCCAGCATCGAGTTCAATAACTCGCTTTCGCATCTGGTCCACAATTCCAGAATCGTGAGTCGCCATTACAACCGTCGTGCCTTCGCGGTTAATGCGATCGAGCAGTTTCATGATGCCGACACTCGTCGCCGGGTCGAGGTTTCCCGTTGGTTCATCTGCGATCAAAATCGCGGGACGGCTTACATATGCCCGCGCGATTGCCACTCGCTGCTGTTCTCCACCCGAAATTTCACTTGGTCGGCGATCGCCCTTGTCTTCCAAACCAACTAGCTCCAAAACTTCGGGAACTTCGCGGGCAATTTCTTTGTTTGAATAACCAAGAACGTGAAGTGTAAAAGCCACGTTCTCGAAGATGGTCTTGTTAGGGAGGAGGCGGAAATCTTGAAAGACAGTACCGACCTGGCGACGAAGTTCAGGAATCTTGTGGGTGGGCAAAGTACCCAGATCCTTGCCGGCCACGTGAATTGTTCCCGAGGATGGCCGATCCTCACGTAGGACTAGGCGGAGAAAGGTGGATTTACCAGAACCGGAGAGACCTACGAGAAAGACAAACTCGCCCTTGAGCACCTCGATATTGACGCTATCGAGGGCGGCCTTCTCTTGGCCAGGATAAAGCTTGCTGACATTCTCAAAACGAATCACTCAAACTCCAAATTGCTCTGGTCAACGTCCGGATAGTTCTCACGTGCCCGCCCGACGCACTCACTGGTGACCACGCCGAAAGTCCCGATCAAAGCGCGGCTCCACAGCGGATCGCCCATCGATCAGAGCCTTAGTTTAGGTAATCAAGGGGCGCGAACGGACCACATATGCCCCAATTGCCCTCTATTTTTGCTCACTGCTTGCCCATTTGGGGAGTTACCTGAGAGATTCGTGGGCGGATCCGATTTGCGGCAAAGTCGTCATTCATCCTCTGTTGAGTCGACCTGTTGCTAATTGAGATGTTGTCGAAATTGTTGAGGTCTGAAAGCCTGATGGGTTCGAAGTCGTTGAGGTGCGAAAACCTGATGGGTTCGAAGTCGTTGAGGTCTGAAAACCTGATGGGTTCGAAGTCGTTGAGGTGCGAAAACCTGATGGGTTCGAAGTCGTTGAGGTCCGAAAACCTGATGGGTTCGAAGTCGTTGAGGCCTGAAAGCCTGATGGGTCCGTGCCCTTTGTACCTAATAAAACTCAAAAGCTTTGAAGCGTTTTCTATCTCAGTCTAGTTGTTCTGCGTTGCGCTACTTCGACGCCAACGAATTCCAGCTTCAATGAAATCATCAATTTCGCCATTAAGCACGGCACTGGTGTTTCCAGTCTCGTGATTGTTCCGAAGGTCTTTCACCATTTGGTAGGGAGCAAGAACGTAGGAACGCATCTGGTTTCCCCATGAACCACTGTTATCGCCCTTCAACGCATTCATTTTTGCTTGCTCTTCTTGGCGACGGCGCTCGAGCAGTTTGGATTGAAGAACCGCCATCGCGGTGGCTTTGTTCTGAATCTGCGAGCGTTCGTTCTGACACGAAACAACGATGCCCGACGAAAGATGAGTAATTCGGACAGCAGAGTCGGTGGTGTTCACGCCTTGGCCTCCAGGGCCAGATGATCGATACACGTCAATCCGAATCTCTTTTTCATCGATTTCAATATGGTCACTCTGTTCAACAACTGGAACAACTTCAACGCCGGCAAAAGAAGTGTGACGCCGGCTCTGACTATCAAAAGGAGAGATGCGAACCAATCGATGCGTCCCTTGCTCTACGGACAACGTCCCATATGCGTACGGGGCACTTACCCGGAAAGTAGTGGATTTAATACCCGCTTCTTCAGCGTATGAAGTTTCCAATACATCAACTTTAAAAACATGGCGCTCGCAATATCGAAGATACATTCGCATGAGCATCTCGGCCCAGTCAGCCGCTTCAACCCCACCCGCTTCTGATCGAATAGTGATCAGCGCATCACGGTCGTCATACTCACCATTAAGAAGCGTTTGTACTTCAAGGGTGCTAACGGCTTTTGCTACAGATTCAAGTTCCCTCTCAGCATCGGCAAGAGCGTCAGCATCGGATTCGTTCTGCGCCAATTCGATAAGAATTGGTAAGTCCTCCACACGCTGGCGCAATTCAACCAAGCGCTTTATCTCACTTTGAACCCGCGAAAGCTTGCTAGTCACCTGTTGTGCACTTTCAGGGTCATCCCAAAGATTTGGCACGCCTGCCGCCTCTTCAAGAACAACGGCTTCCCTGCGCAATTTAGGAAGATCAAGCACTTTCTCTATTGAAACAAGGGTCGCATCAATCGCTGCAATTTCGAGATCGTATTCACGCGCGGCCATGGAGTAAGGGTACTGGGTCGGGATTAAGGTCATCTCTCCACAAGGAAGTCCCCACGATCATCCGCCCTGTAGTCCCTATCGCTGTGGGTACGGTGGTGGATTACCCAACCGTCCGACTTCTCGCTCCCACTTTCGACGTCAACTTGTATTTGCTTATTAACGAACCGGGAAGCACAAAAGGCAAAATAAATTGGGCCGACGTACCTATTTCAACTAGATCCCCAGAGCAGTAAAAACTATCGAGTTCGATACCGGAAAGTTCGGAACGCCGGATAGATGATCCATCCTGCATCCACAAATTCAACTCTCTGGAAACAATGCGCGATGCCTCGTTGCAATCCAATGGCACGCTAAATCCAGAATCTCCGCGGTAATAGGCAGATCGGTCAAGAATATGTGTCGCTTGAATTGTCGCGTTTTCGGTGGCGCTCACCAACGATCGTTGCGCAACAATCATTGATGCTAAGTCTGTCAAGAGGAAAATCAATGAAACAGACAGGAGAAATAGCCCGAAAACCAGAATCGATATCGAACCCTTCTCATTATTCGCCCGAAGCTCGAGCAATTTTCCAGAGAAGCCTCGTTGCTGACTCAAGCCTCGTCGCTCACTCGTGCCTCGATGCTCGCTCATGCCTCGTTGCTCACTCAAGCCTCGATGCTCGCTCATGCCTCGTTGCTCACTCAAGCCTCGATGCTCGCTCATGCCTCGTTGCTCGCTCATGCCTCGTTGCTCGCTCATGCCTCGTTGCTCGCTCATGCCTCGTTGCTCACTCAAGGCTTGTTGCTCACTCAAGGCCTGTTGCTCACTCAAGGCTTGTTGCTGTGAAGGACTCTGTTGGAAAATAGCTACTGCCAAGGTGAAACGTATTCTTCAGCCGACACCCGAACCTTATGACTCGCGCCATCTGGTCGAAAAGCGAGATTTACTCGAACTCGGCCTCCGTCACTAAAACAAGGAGATTTTGAACATGTGAAATTGACATTAAAGGTTGATATTTCATTACTGCTGAAATTCAATCTAACGGTCCCAAAATCAATAAGGCGAGCCGTTCTTTCGCGTGCCGACTCCTCGTTTTCGGACGAGACGTACGCGCGAACTATCTCTCTAGCGAGGGAGCGGGCTTTTATCTCCCCCGCGCTCAAGCTCCCAAATTGCGCAACAAAATAGATAATCGGTAAAAAAAGTGGAACGGCCAGCAGGATGAACTCAACGATTGCGCTTCCTGACTCTTTTGTGTTCCTCACCACAGAAGTGGATTCAGTTTCAAGGGGATCATCAGGGTTGACTTTCCAAGACGGCAACTCCGGTGACTTCGGTTCTCCTATTTTGTAAACCAATAAAGGAAGCTAACCCAGCCAAAAGATCCGGTATTCGCCGACTCTGACGCGTGACAACAATTTGCAACTTCTCTTGAGAATGCGAGAAGTGAAACGTAGTCACGCTATCGCCATTGCCGTCGCCCTGTTCCGCTCCGATTGCAATTGAGGCGGCCCTTCCTTGCGCGACAGCGAGGTCAATGTTTCTCATATTGACGGCGATGATCAATTCAATTGAAATGAGAAAGAGCGCAAGCAGGGGAATGAGAACGAGTCCACTTTCCACCACTCCACTTTGATCTCGCCAAAAACGTTTAACGAATTCCATTCATTGAATCCAATGAATTCCGAAGGATTGCGGTTAACCGAGGCGCCGCGATCGTCCAAATTGCCGTCACAAGTCCGGTCGTCATGAGAACTACCAAAACCCAACCTGGCACATCTCCTCGTTCATTATTGCCGTCATTCAAACCACGTTGCGAGTACCGAACTAAGAAAAGTCGCGTTCTCACGTTTAGATATATACGGATTAGACCTCGACTCACTTGTTCTGTCCCCTTATTAAGAACGCTCACTAGCTTTCCAAAATTCACAGTCTCGCCTTTCCGTGCTTAGTCTTGCCTTTGTCGATAATCGAAAAGTATTGCTCTGGTTCCATTTCGCTAACTTCGAACACAAATCAATTCATCTATATATCCAAAAAGAGCATCTACATGAGAATCATTCACGAAGCCACGACGAAGAAATATCGTGCGGTCAAGAATGTGGAGATCATTAGGATGCGAATGAACTTAGATGTGTGAGTGATGGCCAGAGAGCAAAGAGAACTGAGATCGGAAGAATCAGGAAGACCACAGGGACCAT
>JAPLBP010000062.1 GCA_026392695.1 Actinomycetota bacterium
GGGAGTGCGATGTAATCGTTATTGCTACCGCTCAACCTGGCTTACCGATGGAAGCACTTTCTAAGCGGGGCATTCCTATTCTTGATTGCACCGGATCTTTCAAGGAACTAGAGAATGTGGTGCGGCTCTAACTTTGCCGTAAGTGATCGGCGAGATCTCGAATAATCGTTTCTAGATTTCTCTTGGGCTCCCAGCCGGTCAATTTTTTGATTCGATCAACGTTAGGTACACGTCTTTCCATATCTTCAAAACCTGATGTGTAAGCCTGCTCGTAACTGAGGTAAACAATCTTGCTCGTCGATCCGGTAATTTCAATAATCTTTTTTGCAAGATCGTTTATTGAGATTTCTTCAGGATTCCCAATATTTACTACGGTCCCGATCGTTTTATCCGATGCGGCAACTTTTATCAGCGCTTCCACGATGTCAGTCACATGGCCGAAGCAACGTGTTTGTTCACCCGTTCCATAAATCGTGATGTCTTCCCCTTTGATGGCAGCGGAGACAAAACGAGGCACCACCATTCCGTAAGCACCTAATTGACGTGGGCCAACGGTATTAAAGAAGCGCACAATCCGAGTAGGTAATTTCTTATCTTCCCAATAAGCAAAGGCGAGAGTTTCATCGATCGCTTTTGCTTGGCTATATGACCAGCGCAAGGTCAGAGGTGAGCCAAGAATTCGATTATCATCTTCTTGCAACGAGTCGGAAATATTCTTTCCGTACACTTCACTGCTGCTTGCAACTAAAATTGGGCGACTATATTTTTCTGCAGCATCAAGTAAGTTTTCGGTGCCCTTGATATTCGTCAACAAACTGGCCAAAGGGCGTTCCAAAATATTGAAAACTCCAACAGCGGCCGCGAGGTGGTAAACGAAGTCCGCCTCGGCGACCAATTCATCCACGATCTCTGGATCCAGGATTGAGCCCTCCACGAAGGAGAGGGATCCGCTGGCCAGGGCGCTGTCTAGGTTCTCAATTCGCCCCGTTTCGAGGTTATCGAGAACGGTGACTTCTGCTCCGTCGTGGACGAGCCGATCTACAAGGTGGGAGCCAATGAAACCAGCCCCGCCGGTCACTAATACGCGCATGTGCCTACCTTATTGCCCCTTTAGCGCCCAGAATGCATGGAAGAGGACCTCTGACTCTCCGAAGTGAGGGAACCGTCCAAATATGGCGCTCTCTGCCACGGCAGAGGTCTCCCTCACTCAACTCTCAGGTAAGTAGGGTTACCTTCGACTATGGCAAAGAGCAGCAGTGCCGCAAAGGCACGGGAGCGGCGACTTTCCGAAATTCAAGGGCGGGCGGAGGATGGCGCCGATTGGGCCGCCTTGCTTCTTGGCCTCGGACTCGGCATTACGATCGCTCTTCAGGCGACGACGATAACCAATAACGATCTTTCTAGTTTTTACTCAGTTGTGACTTCACTATCCAGACTCTTCGCTCTCGTCGGGACCTACTTTGCTTTGATTTTAGTTTTGTTAGTCGCCCGGATTCCGTGGGTGGAGCGCAGTGTGGGACACGATCGCCTTATTACCTGGCATCGAAAGTTTGGTCCCTACTCAATTCTCTTAATCGGTCTTCATGTTCTCCTGGTAACACTTGGATTTGGTGGACAAGACCATGTTCGCCTTGGCGTCGAGATGTGGCGCATTCTTAACCAATATTCATGGATGTGGGCTGCCTTGGCTGGCTTCGTAGCAATGATGGCGGCGGGCGTGAGCTCATACAAAAAAGCGCGCGCAAGAATGAGTTATGAAACTTGGTGGAAAATTCACGTATTGATGTACGTTGCAATTGCGGTCTCATTTATGCATCAAGTGCTTGATGGCGCGATGTTTATCGATCATCCACTTAACAGGAAATACTGGACCGCGCTTTACATCTTCGTAGGATTTAGCGTTATTTTCTGGCGAGTGGGAATTCCAATCGCTCGTTCAATTAGACATAACTTGAAGGTCAGTAAAGTTGTCGTTGAAGGCCCAGGGATTATTTCTGTAATTATGCGAGGGCGAAAATTAACGCGCCTCGCGGCTGAAGGAGGGCAATTCTTTGGTTGGCGATTCCTCGCCAAGAATCATCTTCTGATCTCACACCCTTACTCGCTCTCTGCTGCGCCAACAGAACATTTGATGCGAATCACGGTGAAGGATTTAGGAGATCACTCTGGCTCATTGGCATATCTAAAGCCAGGTACTCGAGTTTTCGTTGAAGGTCCCTACGGCGCTTTCACCGCAGGAAGATCATCTCGTCACCATGTGGTCCTTGTCGGTGGCGGAGTTGGAATAACTCCTATCCGCGCAATCATGGAGGAATTTGGAACCGGCGTTCAGATGGATGTTGTTTTCCGGGCTTCGCGAGAAGAAGACATCGTTTTTCGAGCAGAACTTGATTACCTTGCAGCTAAATCGCAAGGCACGATTCGAATTCATTACTTAATCGGACCCCGAGCACATCATCCAATGGATGCAGAGCACCTTAACCGCATGATTCCGCTCTTTTCGGAAAGTGACATCTACATTTGTGGTCCTGCAACCTTGGTTGAATCAGTCCGTAAAGCGGCAACTGACTCAGGTATACCTAAAACGCGCTTTCATGATGAGGCATTTGCATTTCATGCTGAATAAACGCCGTGTCTTAAGAATAATTCGCACGCACTCCTCCGAATTTATTCAGCGACCTCTCAGGTTGGTACTTGATGATTCATCGTACGGCGAAAGCCAAATATCGAGAGGGTTGGAATGAAGCGGGCGTTACTTATTATCGGAGGCACAGTCGGTGGTCTCGGCGCAGTTTTGTCGATTACACCACCACAGTTGGGGGCCACGTCTACTGGCGCGGTTTCTGCTCTAGGTAGTGGATCGAATTCCCTCGGATCCACACCAACGCAGACAACTTCAACTGTTCCTCAAACTACGCCTTCTGCAAGCACGCCCGCTTCACCCTCAGCAACTACTACGCCTTCTGCAAGCACGCCCGCTTCACCTTCTGCGACAAGTACTGCTACGCCGGCGAAAACGACTCCGGCAACAAAACCTTCGAAGACTCCAGTAACAAAAAAACCTACGACTACTCCAGCAGCAATTACAACCACGAAGAGTCCAAGTTCAACTCCTTCGGCAACACAGACTCCCACTTCAGCGCCGTCAGCAACACAGACCCCAACACCCACGCCAACCAAGACTGCTACTCAAACACCTACCCCAACTCCAACGAAAACAACTCCGCCGGCAAGCGCAGGGGTGAGCGGATCATTTACTGGCGCTTCATATGATGCGAATCAAGGTGGAAGAATTTGGGGCCGTGTCACCGTAACGGTTACTTTGAACAACGGGGCGATTTCAAATATCGACGCCGTGCAAAGTCCATCAAGTCGAAGTTACAACGCTTTTTCTGCGCTAACGCCAGCTGTTGTTGGGCAGATGACACCGAAGAGCGTAATGGCCATCTCTCCAAGTTCGCTTTTTGCTCAAGTGTCGGGGCGAACAGGTGCTTCTTACTCCGCGCAGGCTTATTGGCAGTCATTGCAATCGGCCCTAACCAAAGCGGGGCTATGACACCATTGGGTGTGGGACACAAACAAGCAGAGATTGAAGTTTGGGGTACCGTCGTATTTGTTGACGTTGCATCGCAAACCGCATCAGAAAGTGAACTGGAAATTGGTTTGGAAAAAGTCCGTGAATACGTGCACCACATTGATGAAGTATTTTCGACGTACAAGTCCGAATCTATTATTTCGAAATTGCGGCGAAAAGAATTGGACATTGATGACTGCACTCATGAAGTACGTGAAGTGTGGAATCGCTGCGGATACGCACGTGAGATCACGCAAGGAGCATTTGATCCATGGGCCGTCGCAGGAGGCTTTGACCCTTCGGGATTAGTAAAAGGTTGGGCAGCCGATCGTTGTTGTGAAATTCTGAAAGGGCATGGGGCCCAACATATTCAAATAAACGCCGCCGGAGATTTATCACTACGAGGTGGGCATCTTGTTGGGGCGGAAGTAATCCCTTGGTCAATTGGAGTGGTGAATCCTGAAAACACCGACGAGATCGTTCAAGTTTTCAACATTATGGACGGTGCTATCGCTACGAGTGGCACTTATGAGCGTGGTGCACACATTATTGATCCTCATACGGGCCTCATCGCGATTGGCGCAAAATCGGCGACGATTATTGGACCAGATGGCGGGCTGGCTGATGCGCTAGCCACCGCACTCATGGTGGATGGGCGTGATGGAGCTGGATGGTTTGGCCACGAAGAACTGGCTGATTATTCGGCCTGGGTTATTGAAAGAAATGAGAGCGTCGCGTGGAGTTTAGGTCCCCTAGAACCTAATCAGTAATTGCAGATAGCCGCTCAATCTCTTCGGGAAGTAGATCGACGAGCGTAATAATTTCCTTTAGTTGATCGACAGTCCTTGCACTGGCAATTGGTGCAGTAATGGTTGGTTGAGCACGCAACCATGCAAGGGCAATTGCCGAAACTGGAGCACCGTGACTTGCAGCAATTTCTTTGAGGGCGCGTACCGTTTCCCATCCACGATCATTCTGATATCCCGCGACTCCACCGGCTCGCACAGACTCGACGATTTGATTAGGTTGATACTTTCCAGAAAGAAAACCTCGCGCCAAGCCGAAGAACGGCATGCTCGCCAATTTTCTTTCTGAAACCACTTTTGCAATTCCGTCCTCGTACTCCTTGCGATCCAGAAGGTTGTACCAGTTCTGTACACCAATGTATGAAGCAAAATTATTTACTTTGCTAATTGCGAGGGAATCGACCAATCGATCGGCTGAGTAGTTCGAAGCGGCGATGTAGCGAACCTTTCCTTGCACAACAAGTTCGTTGAAAGCCCCAAGGGTTTCTTCCAGTGGAACCGTTTGATCATCTTCATGTGCGTAATAGATATCAATATGGTCGGTTTGTAGGCGCCTTAAGGAATCATCGCAAGCCGCGAGAACATTTTTGGCACTTAACCCTGGACGGGTGGAAAGTTTTGCAACTTTTGTTGCAATGACCACCGATTCCCGATTCCCTCTCGATTGGAGCCACGTGCCGATGATGGATTCGCTTTCTCCGCCCTGATTTCCATCTTTCCATTCCGAGTAAACATCGGCGGTATCGATGAAGTTTCCACCGTGACCTGTGAAGTAATCGAGGACGTCGTGCGAGGAGGTCTCATCAGCGGACCAGCCGAAGACATTGCCGCCAAGGCAAAGAGGAAATACTGAAAGCGATGTTTGCGGAATGGTGATCATTGTCCAACCGTAGGGCAGGATTGCCCCATGGCTGAAACTACAGGCGGCTTCTCTAGTCTCGGACTCGAGAGAGAATCTGCGGCTCTCGAATTAAGTTCGCTCACGATGAGCGAGGCACTTGAGATAGGCGGAATTGCTTTAGGAATTGGGATTGAACGTGGCTTCCCTATTGCAATCGAAGTTCATTTGGGCTCGTGGATTGTTTTCCATGCTTCACTGCCTGGATCCGAGCCTAAGAATGATTCATGGATCGCGAGAAAGGCTCGGGTGGTTCTGGCCACCGGTAACTCAACAATGCTCGAACGCGTCTGGGCGGAAGAAGCGGAATTGGATTGGTACGAGTTCAAAGGGTTACCCGAAGACTCTTATGCGATTCACGGCGGTGGAGTGCCGCTCAACGTCAAGGGGCTTGGACATGTTGGGACACTTCTCATTAGTGGTTTGCCACAAGTCGATGACCATCTTCTTTGCGTCGAAGTAATTTCTGAATTTCTCGCTCGTAAAGGCGAACTTCAATGAGCATGTGGGTTTGCGGTGAGGTTCTTATTGATGTTTTACCCGAGGAGACCACGGTTGGTGGTGGCCCGGCAAACACTGCGAAGGCACTTGCTCTTCTCGGTGAGGACGTTGAATTCGTTGGCGGAATATCTCGCGACGCATACGGGGAACGCGCAAAGGAGGAATTGGAAGAAGCGGGCGTTGGACTTAGGCATGCTCATCAGAGCGACAAACCTACGTGTACGGCGATGGTAACTCTTGGCCCCGATGGATCAGCTTCTTACCAATTCTCGATCAAAAATACAGCCACTTTTGATTTCGGAGATTGGCTTCCAGATCCTTACCGATACAAGCCTTCGCTTCTTTATATTGGCACGCTCGCAACAATTATAAAGCCAGGCTCTGACGCATTGTTAAAATGGGCAAAAGGACTTTCAGAATTAGCGCCGATTATTTTTGATCCCAATATTCGCCCGGCCGTTCTAAGCGATCGTAAACTTTATGTGCGCGAGGTGGAGGAGTGGGTCGGACTTTCCTCGATAGTAAAAGTTAGCGAAGAAGATTTGAAGTGGCTCTATCCAACTGATCTTCCAGAGGGAATTGCCCGACGTTGGATTGGTGATAGCAATTTGCTTGTCGTCATTACCAAAGGTGCCGATGGAATTGCAGCGATTAGTAATGAAGGTCTAATTGAAGTTTCTGGGGTCAATGTTGATGTGATCGACACCGTAGGGGCAGGCGACACGGTGGGTGCGATTTTGGCTCAAGGAGTCAGCACGGACGGGTTGATCAACCTTCGGGGAAAAGTGCTTGAAAACCTTCTACATTGTGCGGCGGTGGCCGCTGCAATAACCTGTAGCCGTGCTGGTGCAAATCCACCAACAAAACAAGAGCTGCGCGCGGCCCTCAAAAAACTAGAAAAGTAGGCCATTCATGCAATTTATCGATGATGCAGAATTCCAAATCGCAATCGATCTTGATCAAGGTGGACGCATTGCTTCCTTGAAATGGCGAGAGATGGAATTCGCGGTTCCCTTCAGGGGAGAAGCTCACACGTGGGGTTGGTATCCGATGGCTCCCTGGGCAGGGCGAATTCGCAACGGGCTAGTGGCGAATGCGGAAGGCAAAGAGTTTCAACTGCCAGCCACCTTTGATCCACCTCACGCGCTTCACGGATTTGGATTCACATCGTCATGGCGCGAAATTGGTCCTGGGCGCTCTCTCTTGGAACTTCCTGCTCCCTACGGAGGGGCAAGTGTCGAGCAGAGTATTGAAGTGCTCGACGATGCCGTGCGATGGAGCATGGAATACGACCCGGGAAAGTGCACTCTTCCAGCGTGGCTAGGTTTTCATCCATGGTTTCCGCGTGAACTTGAGCGAGGAGATAGCGCTGAAATTGAATTTAAGGCGTTGGCAATGCTGGAGCGCGATAGCGAGGGAATTCCAACGGGTAAGCGAATCGCTCCACCACCACAACCATGGGATGACGCATTCACCGACATTCGCGGCGTGCCTGCCGTTGTGTGGCACGGCGCAGCACGAATTGATATTGAATGCGATGCACCGTGGTGGGTCGTATTTTCCGAAGACCATGACGGGGTTTGTCTCGAACCACAAACCGCGCCGCCTGATGCGGCTAATCTCAAAATAAATGGTGAGCACTACATCGAAGCACTCTTCCTCTTCTCCGA